>ASHK01000038.1 GCA_000695745.1 Vibrio madracius
ATAAGCGCATTGATAAAGATGATCGCGGTAATCGCGATAGCGTCCACTAAATGTCCCGTGAAGTAGGAAACAATAGCACCTACACCAAGAATAAAGATCAGTGGGTTTTTAAATTGATGAGCAAAGAGTTCAAGTGCAGATTTGCCTGCCTTTTCTTGAAGTTCGTTTTTACCGTACTGAGATTGACGCTCTGCTGCTTCTTGTGAAGACAAGCCTTGCTCTGGCGATACACCCATCATCTGCTGGGTATTCTCAACGGTTTCAGTGAACCACTTTTTAGTCATAGGGGGATACTCCGAATAAATTCAGTCGACACCGGTAGAATCACAAACCGATAAAAAGCAATCGCTGAATATAAATTTTTAAAATCCCAGCGCTGTTTGCATGTTTATTGATAATTAATGCGTAAGCGATGAGTAAAAATAAATTACCTGAAACCAAATGGGCTTGTAATTAACTTTCGGAGCACTGGCATGCACTCTAGGACGATTCATTGACCTAAAACAAACTAGTTTTTATTCAGAGCATGGAACTAATTATTCATTGTAAGCGAGTTTTAATGACACCTAATTTTCACTGAAATAACACTTCTGTTTTTTCGAATATTGAAACTTGTTTACATGGCGGTCATTGTTAAGGGGAAGGCGTTTTTGATGATGAGTAATCGTTTATCAGCCACTATTCAATAGTTATTCAATTGAGAAAAATATGTCATCTTGGTGTTTTTCTGCCTGTTAGATAATCGCTAACTGAATGAAAATGGCGTTCTCAATACCATAAAAAAAAGGTTCATCGCGGCTTTCCGGGGAAAGCCGCTTTTATCTTCAAGAAGAAGTAGTCTGTATCTCGATATCCATACCCCATTCGCTTGATTAACTTTATTTTGTTGTTTATTCCTTCCAAT
>ASHK01000039.1 GCA_000695745.1 Vibrio madracius
CCCCAGTATTTCTCACGCTGCGGTGATAGTTGATAGTAGCGATGACGGCAAAGCGTCTTACCTGACGGCCTTCTATGTGCAGTCTCAGCACTCTGACATTGATGTACCAGTTATCAAAGAACACTTGGCTAAAGTCTTGCCCTATTACATGCAACCCTCTCGATATTACTCTGTTGATAGCTTACCCACACTCCCGAATGGAAAGTTAGCAAGTCAGCTTTACATGCTCACTAACAAAAGGTTCTAGCACTATGTCGAATAACACACTCAGCATAACACCCGAAATTGAAAAACGCGTTCTCTCAATTTGGCAATCGGTTTTAGATGTCAAAAAAGATAGCCAGAGATGAGAATTTCTTTGATGCAGGAGGCAACTCGCTGCTAATGAGTAAAGTGCATCGAGAAATAAAAAAGCAATTAGGAATTCCCATTAATATTATTGAATTATTTCAATGTCCTACCGTGGACTCACTCAGCAAGAATATAGCGAAGAAATATCCTCAGGCGTTATTGAAAAAATCGAATTAACGATTCGTTAAATATATTTACCCCGAAGCAAAACCCATTTTATTCGCTGATTAAAATAGTCCTTTCTTGTCAAAGGAGAGGCGCAGCTATTTCGAAATAAATACGACATATAACCTGTGAGGTAGCATATGAAAGACCAAGCAACATTGCGCGAAAAAGATATCGCTATTATTGGAATGTCAGGCCGATTCCCTGGTGCAGAAGATATTAAAACGTTCTGGAAGAATCTCACCGAAGGACTGGAAACCATCACTACATTTAGCGAACAAGAGCTTCGCGAGTCAGGTGTCGATGAAGAATTGATTGTCTCTCCCAATTACATTCCCCGTCGAGGAATTCTTGGCGATGCGCAACATTTTGATGCGCACTTCTTCGATATTACCCCTCGTGATGCGGAAATTATGGATCCGCAGCACCGTGCGTTTCTGGAAAGCAGTTGGCATGCATTTGAGGACGCAGGGTATGTGCCATCGAGTTATCCGGGCAAAGTTGGCGTTTTTGGAGGTACAGGCACTGCATGGCATCTGAACAAAGTCCATTCCCATCCGGGTGTCAGTCAATTTGCGAGCGGCGCGTCTGTTGTTACCAATAACGACAAAGACTATGTCACCACACGAGTTTCTTACAAACTGAACTTAAAGGGACCCAGTGTCAATGTGCAAACGGCCTGTTCCACCGCAATGGTTGCCGTGGTGATGGGGATTAACAGCCTACTAAGCCGTGAAAGTGACCTCGTAGTTGCTGGTGGGGTCTCTATCGATACACCAGAGCGTCGCGGTTACCAATACATGCAAGGCGGTATGGAGTCAGCAGATGGACGCTGTTATGCGTTTGACTCTCGTGCCAATGGTACGGTGTTTAGTCGTGGTGTTGGAGCTGTGCTGTTAAAACGTGTTGAGGATGCCGTTAACGATGGTGATCATATTTACGCGGTAATCAAAGGTGGGGCGATCAACAATGATG
>ASHK01000040.1 GCA_000695745.1 Vibrio madracius
CAATCACCGACTGTTGCATCTTCTCTACAAAAGGTTGCTTCATCGGCTCTAGCGCCTCAGTACCACCGAGCATTGCCAGCATGCCGCCAAATTGAGAATTTGCGATGACTTCAACGAGCGAATCAAAAGCAGGATTAAAGTCGACTTTTTCTAATATTGGCTCTAGGTCGAGTGGGATACCTGAGCTCATTTCCTTACTTAGGAAGCGGTCGATGTTCTCGTTGGTGAAGAACTGCTCCATCATTAAGTTTTTTATGGCCAGTTTGAAATCCTCGAAACGCGCAGGGATAACTCCAGATCCATACAATCCGGGAACTTTCTCAAACAACATATGAATGGCAAGCCAGTTAGTGACTGCACCTGAAAAGGCAAACAGGCCAGCATAAAGCACTAAGGTATTGTCGAATTGATAACCTACAGCGAGCAGCGCCAAGGCGATAAAATTGGTAACGAAACTCTTATTCATAATGTCTTGCTTGATTAATAATGTTGCGCTGATTCTATTGAAAAAAAGCCGTTATAAAAAGCCACTTTTTGTCGACAATTAGTCAGTCCGCTCTCTAATGGTTTTTATTTTTTCAAGTAAGACGGTTTTGTTGAATGGTTTTGAAACGTAATCATCCATGCCACTTTCAGTACAACGACGAATATCGTCATCAAGCACACTGGCAGTGAGCGCGATAATAGGTGTTCGGGCTTTATTGTATTGTTGTTCGTAAAGCCGGAATTCTTGTGACGCAGTGAAGCCATCTTTTACTGGCATCATACAATCCATCAATACGACGTGATACTGATTAGATTCATCACATAGAAGATTTAGTGCTTCTTGACCATTGTTCGCGATATCTACCTCATAACCTGATTTTTCAGTAGCAAGCTCGCGACTTTTTGATTCACTAAATTGTCCTCAACAAGGAGGATGGCATGTTTATCTGGATGATTTACTAAGCTACGCAAGGAACTGGAACGGGCAATATCGGCGTGAATAGGATCTGAATGACTGCTCGCATGAGATGTAGAGGTCACGGATGTAGGACCTTTGTGCAGGTTTTGAGCGTGTTTCAAGGTATCAATCAGTCGAGACCCTAATAGAGGAAAGGTAACCAAACCAGCGATGAGCTGTGAATACTGAGAAGAAACCGAGTTTCCCGATTGAACAAGAACAATAGGACTGTCTGGGGAATGATGAGACATCGCTGTTAACGCTGTTCTTATATCGTGTTTTTCATTGGCACAATAGAGAATAGTGGCATGTTGATTGGCGGTAACGTCGCGATAGCTATTGTAGGTAGCGTGATTGGTGAGTCCAAAGTAGTGCAGCTCTTGACTCAGTTGCGGTGCATAATCTTGCTCATTGCTGATGATGATAAAAGAGACACCGTCTAACTCAGTTATGTGTGGCGCTTTAGTTTGATTAACGCTGGATTCGATGCTGAAAAAAAACGGCTACCTTGATTTTTTTCTGAATCTATTTCAATGCGGCCTCCCATCAGTTCAACGAGCTGGGACGAGATAGCCAGTCCTAAACCGGTACCGCCGTATTGTCGTGTGACTGAGCTGTCTTCTTGGGTAAAGGGTTTAAAAATCGTGTCTTGTTTGTCTTTTTCGATGCCAATACCTGTGTCGATAATGGCAAAGTAAATAGTGCAGCGCTGTTCATCAATCTCACTGACGTTGATCTCCATTGTTACCTGACCGTGATTGGTAAACTTCACCGCATTAGACATCAAATTCATTAAGATCTGACGTAAACGGTGATCGTCGATGATCAGCATATGCGGCATATGAGGTGAGAACTGTAGTTGCAGTTGGAGATCTTTTTCCTTAGCCTTGGACATTACGATCGCGATCGTATCGTAAGCGATC
>ASHK01000041.1 GCA_000695745.1 Vibrio madracius
TGTTAGGCTTTACCCAAGGGCGAGATTGTTAGCGAGACAAACGCTCGAGTTTGAAAATATTGCCTTGTCGGCCTATCAGGGTGAAATATCAAATGTCACCATTTACCATGATAGTTCTACGCCCACAACGTTGATTTTGGCGATTGAAGCGGCCATCAAAGACGAATTCAGTGGAATCAGCATTAACTGGTTACAGCGAGATCGAAATAATTGCTTGGATCACATTGAGAAAGGTGAAGCTTTGCTCGCTATCATGCCCGGCCTTGGATATCTGCACCCACCAAAGGGCATTGGCAGCGTCAATCTAGGGACTCAGCAACTTAAGATCTATACTTCGACCGAATCATCCCTTCCGCATCGGCCTGTTTCCGCTAGTGAAATTGCGACGGAATTGCAGCTGATCAGTGAAAATGATTTTGCTAATCAACTGCGGCATACAAAGCTAAGCAGTGAGTATGAATTAGTGACCTCCTCACATCTTCTATTCTCTAAACTGCGTCAAAAAGGATGGACTGTTGCCTCCGAATCGGAAGCATGCCCTTACGTTAAAGCTGGTGAAATTAGAGAGGTCGAGTTGATTCAGGCTCCTGTCGGCATCCGGCAAGATCTAATGATGTTCTACAATATCTCTTCTGAGTTATCTGAGCAGGAAAGCAAAATGATAAAAACGGTCGTCGAGGCATGTAAGGCTGCGCGGCTATAGATGTTTAATGAGTGTGAAGAGATAGATGATACGCTGATTGATCATGAATATTGATGGGACTTGTTGTTCGATCAAGACGGGAGATTAGACAAAAACAGTGCATCATTTTACACACTGTTTTTCGCTGTTCGGTTGTGGCGTATCGACTGGTTGATGATATCGCTTTCGAAGCTGCGTAGATGTTGTTTCACTTCCTCAGAAGCAAAAGCGTTGTCAACGCTGTTCATATATATCTGGCGATAGTCTTCTTTAGTGAGCTCGAACGTGTTAAATACTTTTTCTACTTCACGAGTCATATCGGTATCAGAAACCGTACGATTATCGGTATTAATGGTCACAATGACCCCATCTTTATGGAACTGGCGGATAGGGTGATCGTCAAAGGCATTGACGCATTTAGTTTGCACGTTACTCGTTGGACAAAGTTCTAAAGCAATCGTGTGATCTTTTACTGCGCTATAAGCCTGTTCATGATCTTTGATGTGAACGCCATGGCCAATTCGCTCGGCGTTGAGTGTGGTGACGGCATCATAGACGTTACGACCACACCATTGTTCTCCAGCATGAACTGTCAAACGGTAACCTTTTTCCTCAGCATAGCGGGTAAACTCCGGAAACTCGCTGCAAAAACCTGGCTGTTCTCCGCCAGCGATATCGAAGGCGACTACGCCGTTTTTCAGCCAAGGTAAACCGGCATCGATGACGGATTTAATTTGGTCGTTGGCATTCCACGAAGCACTGACAAGATATAGTTACCACGAATGTCATACATCGTTTCTGCTCGCTTCATACCTTCGACGACACTTTCTATAATTTCAGCGAGGCTCAATCCTTGCGTTTGGTGGAGTAAAGGTGCAAATCGCACTTCTAGGTATTTGACGTTTTCACGGGCTGCATCTTCGAATAACTCGAACGATATACGCGTTAAAGCGGCTTTGGTTTGCATTACTTTTAACGGCAGTGCAAAGCAGTTTAAGTATTCATCTAGGTTTTTACAGTCTTCCGGTACCGAAAGTGATTGGATAAGTGCGTCTTTGTCTTCACTTTCGGCTAAACGATTAGCGACAGCCAGTTCGAATGCAGTCTCTGGTCTAATGCTGCCATCTAGGTGGCAATGCAGATCAATTTTAGGAAGTTGAAAATAGTTCATTAGAGTTGCTCCTCACAGCACGTTTAGGAGGCAATCTAACCGAGTTGTAGTATGATTGGAATTGACGATACTTCACAATGTGTATGAATCTTAGGAATACTATGGTCAAACTTACCACTCCAATGAAAACGGACATGAATTTACTGTCATGTTTTCAAGTAGTTATGGAAGAACGTAACGTTAGCCGAGCCGCTGAACGGTTATGCCTTACTCAATCTGCAGTGAGTAAACAATTAACTAGACTCAGGAATTGGTTTGACGATCCCTTGTTTGAGCGTTCGCCTTCAGGGTTGGTGCCGACACCCAAAGCGCTGCAACTCGCTCCGCAAATCCAGCAAATACTGCTTCAAATTGATATGTTGGGGTGGGCTCCGCAGTTCGACCCTTTTCAAAGTGCACGCGTGTACCATCTGGAGCTCGTAGAAACAGCCTACAGTTCACTTTATTCAAATATAGTGATTGAGGCCTTACAACAAGCCCCTAAGATAAAGCTAAAGACTAAAACATGGAACCAAGACACGTTTGAGCGATTGATTAAACGCGATGCAGATTTTGGTATCGGTATGGTCGAATTGATGAACGATCCACGAACCAAGTTCAGCAAGTGCCCAAAGAACTCGAGTGTGTCGAGTTG
>ASHK01000042.1 GCA_000695745.1 Vibrio madracius
CATTATCAGGTGCTTCACCTTCTCCATTAGTTGAAGCCACGATAATAACGTGCGTTTCTTTTGCGAGATTTTTACCTTTGTAATCACTCGCATCAAACAGCTCAACATCAATACCTAAAGTACTCGCTTCTTCTTTCAACTCTTCCGCGACACCTTTCGCATTACCAGTTTGTGAAGCAAAGATAATTGACAGTTTGCCAGCAGGTACAGAAGCCGTGGCTGTATTTACTGCACTGGCTACAGGAGTAAGTTGGGTTGGAGCTTGAGCTTGACTTAATCCCCAAAAGTATCCGCTCACCCAAGCAAGTTGGTTCGACGACAAATTACTCGAAGCTTGTTGAAGTTGTGAGATTTGTTGGTCATTTAATGGTGCAGCTACATTCGGTAGCTCTTGTGGTTGTGTGTTGCCACTTGACGACGGTTTTACATTTGAAGACATTGTCACGACATCCCTAATCATTGCGTGACGATAGATTAACCAACCACCTTAATAACAAGAAAGAATAGATATGAATGTTTTATAACTTTTTGGAAGAAGAGAACGGATTACTTAGCTTCAATTCGAACTTCAGTAAAGCCAACAGCTAAGGCTGACTTAGACGCTTTATCAAGATCGTTATACTGACATTCAGCACCATGAATGTCAGTTAACATAAGAAAACCACCCTGCTTGTGGCGAAACTCAACAATCCAACCTTCATCAGAAGAGGACGGTTCAATGATCGCCTCGGCTAACAAGTTCTGATGATATAAGTGCTTTAACTCTGTCATTGTCATGGTTCCCTCCAGAAATCTCAGCGTAGCTACTGTACCTAGTTGCCATACACTAACTATAGCAATTACACCTTAATCCGCAGGGATATTTGTTGCCATTTTGTTAACTTGATGATGCTGCTAATTTCTTATACAGCCAAATCGCAATCAGGAACGCGATAATATATGGGAGTAAATTGAAGACGATGCCGACCATTCCCAACATAAACATCACACCGAACGACAGTACCACAGCCAGTGTTACTGTCATTACTGTTACACCTGTCATAACCAGTGTAGCCAAAAATACCAATACGAAAATCAGTTCAAACATAACACCTCCTACGTGCTTGTGACTTCATTAACGACTTAACTTTAGTATTGCAGGAACTGTTCCAACTATTATAGATATTAAAAATCATATACTTATAAAAAAGAAAAACTCCTATTGGCACTGAGCACAATAGGAGTTGGTATTATTGACCAATAAGTTGGTATCTTACACGTCAAGTTCCGCTGGTATTTTCGCTAATGCAGTTTCGAGTACCTCAATACCGGCACCCTTCTTATGAGCATTTTCACTAATGTAACGACGCCACTGCCTCGCGCCAGGCATCGCCTGAAATAGACCAATCATATGACGAGAGATATGACCAAGATACGAGCCGTTCGCCAACTGGCGCTCAATGTATGGATACATCTCTTCCACAACCTGCTTGCGCTTTTTCACTGGAGTATACAAGTCCAAAGATTAGTTGATACACTTGCGCCAGAATATAAGGATTTTGATACGCTTCACGACCTATCATGACACCATCTAAATGCTTCAGGTGTTCAAGAGACTCTTCAAGGGTCTTCACTCCACCATTCACTGCGATCTGTAAATGAGGGAAATCTTTCTTAATTTGATAGGCACGTGGGTAATCCAGCGGTGGGATCTCTCGGTTTTCTTTTGGACTTAAACCGCTTAACCAAGCTTTACGCGCGTGAATAGTAAACTGTTCACACCCCGCCTTTTCTGAAACAAGAGAGACGAATCGCGTCAGAAACTCATAAGAATCCTGATCATCAATACCAATGCGTGTTTTCACCGTGACAGGAATATCAACAACTTCTTTCATCGCCGCAACACATTCAGCCACCAGCTCTGGCTCGGCCATTAGACAAGCACCAAAACGACCGTTTTGAACACGATCGGAGGACAACCCACATTGAGGTTGATTTCATCATACCCACGCTCCGCGGCAAGCTTTGCACACGTCGCTAAGTCCGCAGGATTAGACCCACCTAACTGTAACGCCACAGGATGTTCTTCTTCGTTATACGCAAGAAAATCACCTTTACCGTGAATAATCGCACCTGTTGTTACCATTTCGGTATACAACAGCGTTTGCGATGACAATAGACGATGGAAGTAACGGCAATGTCTATCTGTCCAATCGAGCATGGGCGCAACGGATAAGCGTGAAGCATGATACATAATGGTGTCTCGCATCGTTCAAAAATCAATCCAGCTGAAAGTTCTCAGCATTAAGGAGGCGGGATTATACAGAGCTTGATGGGTGGCGGCAAATTACACGAATGAGACTAACGACCTATCTAGGGAATTAGTATAAAATAATCGAACTTCGCTAAGACAGGTGACCATGTGAATCAAAAGCTAATACAACAATTGGAAGATATCTGTTCCGCAAGAGGTGTACGTCTCACTCCTCAGCGTCGAACTGTTTATGAGCTTATTTACGAAAATAAGAAAGCCTCTAGTGCTTATGAATTATTAGAACAGCTCAAAATCAGCGAGCCAAAAGCAAAACCACCTACCGTATACCGCGCCCTAGATTTTCTTTTAGAGCAGGGGTTTATTCATAGAGTTGAATCCACCAACAGTTTTGTTTCATGCTGTTCATTTGGTGAGCAAAAGCACTACTCACATTTATTGATTTGTGACCAGTGCGGTAATGTCGTTGAACTACAAGATGATACTCTAATAGCCTTGTTAAATAGTAACGTCGATAAACATGGCTTCCAGTTCTCCAATCATGTTATAGAATCTCACGGTATCTGTAAGACGTGTTCATCATTGGAAGTTGAAAAATAAATAGAAGAAGTTATGCGCGCTGAATTTGTAAACCCGTTTTTAGCCTCATTAATCAATGTGCTAAAGACGATGGCGACAATGGAAATCACACCATTAAAACCACGAATTAAGAAAGATGAAATTGCTCGCGGCGATGTCTCTGGTCTTATCGGTATGGTTGGTGACCAAACTCGCGGCTCTATGTCGATCACCTTTGAAGAAGGGCTTGCTCTCGAAATCATGCAAAACATGCTGGGTGAGAAGCCGCACGGACTCAATGAAGAAGTCACCGATATGGTCGGTGAGATTACCAATATGGTTACAGGTGGCGCCAAGAGAATTCTAGCCGAAAATGGATTTGACTTTGATATGGCAACACCCGTCGTGGTCTCTGGCAAAGGGCACACTATCAGGCACAAGTGTGAAGGGGCTATCATCATTATGCCGTTCACCTCTGAATGGGGTAACGCGTTCATCGAGATTTGCTTCGAGTAATAATGATGCACCAATTTTTATAATAAAAGAGGCTCCAATCGGAGCCTCTTTTATTAGAGTTTTCTGCGAAGTAGCAACAGCGCTATCGTTAAGAAGACTAAACTAGGCCCCAGAGCCCCAAACAATGGTGACATGCCATACACCAGACTAACAGGTCCAAAGAACTCACTGGAAATATAGAAAGTAAAACCTGCGACTACCCCAGAGAGAATCCGCGCCCCATGGTCACACTTCTCAATGGTCCAAAAACAAAAGACAGAGCCATTAGCATCATCACTGCCACGGAGATAGGTTGAGTCGCTTTACGCCAAAATGCCAATTCATATCGTGAGGCATCCTGTTCTGAATCCTTCAAATATTGGGTGTAATCCCAAAGTCCACTTAGCGGCAGTTCATTAAGGTCTACGGTAACAACCGCCAATTTATCTGGGACAAGCGAAGTTTTCCAAGACTGCTTTTCAAAGGTCGTCTTTGACAGTGCCTCGACGTTGCTCATGTCCGTAATTTGAACACGGTACATTTCCCAACGGTTATCGCCTAAATAATCTGCCGACTCTGCAAATACGGTCTCTAGCAGCTTTTTATCTTGACCAAAACGCCATATATTTAAGCCTTCAATAGACTCACCATTGACCTTTGAGATGAAAATAAAGTCATTCGCATCACGTGCCCAAACACCATTTCGAACAGAGACGATGTTGCCGCTTGATGTTGCTTGAAGACGTAGATCTCGAGCCATCTGTTGCGTCGTTGGTGCGCCCCACTCCCCTAATGCCATCACTACCAACATCAGTGGAACCGCTGTTTTTAAGACAGAAAGACCAATCCGTAACTTTGAAATTCCGGATGCCTGCATCACGACGAGTTCGGAGCTACTGGCTAACATTCCCAGTCCTACTAAAGAACCAAGCAAGGCCGCCATAGAAAAGAACAGTTCAACATCACGTGGCATCCCCAATATTACGAAATACAACGCAGATAGCATGGTATAACTACCTTCACCCACTGCTCGTAACTGCTCAACAAATTTAATGACCGCAGACAAACCAACGAAGACCGAAAGCACTAATAGGATCGTAGTAATGATGGTCTTACCCACGTAGACATCTAGTATTCTGAACACGACCTAAGCTACCTCTCGTCTTTGCATGCGCTTACGACGCAGCTTTTCTCTGAATTTCCTAACGCTAACCGTATCCCAAGTATTGACGCCAATGGCAGCAAGCAATAAGACAAAGTTGACAGGCCAGAGTCCTATATAGGATGGGAAAGCGCCGTCTTCCAGTGCCGATTTCGTCGCACTTATCGCCATAAAGTAAGCAAAATATGCCAAGATAGCCGGACCCATTTTGGCGAACTTGCTTTGTCTTGGGTTCACGGCAGACAGAGGAACGACCAACATAGTCAATAACGGGATACAGACGACTAGCGAGATACGCCAGTGCAATTCAGCTTGAGCTTTAGGATCTGGATTATGCAATAAATCCAATGTAGGGATCGCCATCCACGAGCGTCCACGTTGTTGAACCTCACGCTGACCAATTACCCCTTCGTAATCCGAAAACTCCGTAATCATATATTCAAGACGAGTAGGCACACCTTCGTAACGAACCCCATCGTATAGCGCAATCACTTGTCTGCCATCACTCAGCTCTTTTACATCACCCGATTTAGCCGAAATCACACTTGGTAATATCGAATCTCTCGGGTTGAGTTGAGCGACAAACACATTCTTGAGCTTTTTATCTTTAATACTATCGATAAACACAACTGAGGAGCCATCTGGCGTCCGCTGGAAACTACCTGTTTGTAGCAGCTCTACCGAATTTTCTGATGCAAGCCGTTCACGAATCTGCACTTCCTGCTCTTGAGTCCAAGGCGCTAACCAGAATGCGTTAAAGGCAGCGAGTGACGTAGTCAGCACGGCTAAGTACATGGCCGCACGAATGAGAAATTTATTACCGATCCCTGTGGCGTTCATAACCGTGATTTCACTTTCCGCGTATAAACGCCCAAATGTGACTAGGATTCCGATATAAATACTTAATGGGAACATCAAAAGTCCCATTGTAGGCATACTAATGCCTGCCAAAGTCATAATCAGACCAGCAGGAATATCTCCATCGGAAGCATCAGCAAGCACTTGGATAAATTGACGACTGAAAAACACTAAAAAGAGCACTAAAAAGATGGCTAATTGGCTCTTAACTGTTTCTCTGATCAAATATCTAACAATAATCACAGTGAAAACACCTATACAAAACTTGTTTTTTTGATTGAATCGCTATTAGTTTTCGGGTAAACCTTTTATTTTTTACTTTTTTGATCGATTCTTATCTTAAGATTATAGGCCGAAATGGCTTATAGGATTCAAGCATTAAGAATCGATTATCCAACATTTAGTTCTATTTGTCTTTAGGATGTAGGAGTACGCATGGAGTTTAGTGTTAAAAGTGGCAGTCCAGAGAAGCAGCGCAGTGCATGCATCGTCGTTGGCGTATTTGAGCCACGTCGTCTCTCTCCGGTTGCAGAGCAGCTTGATAAAATCAGCGATGGCTATATTAGCTCTTTGCTACGTCGTGGCGACCTAGAAGGTAAGCCAGGTCAAATGCTGCTACTGCATCAAGTACCAGGAGTACTTTCAGAACGCGTTCTGTTAGTTGGCTGTGGTAAAGAGCGTGAGCTTGGTGAACGCCAATACAAAGAGATCATTCAAAAAACCATCAGCACGTTGAACGAAACGGGCTCTATGGAAGCGGTATGTTTCCTAACAGAGCTGCACGTCAAAGGTCGCGACACTTACTGGAAAGTACGTCAAGCTGTTGAAGCCACGAAAGATGGTCTTTATACCTTCGATCAATTCAAGAGTAGTAAACCAGAAACACGTCGTCCACTGCGTAAGCTAGTATTCAACGTCCCTACTCGTCGTGAGTTAAATCTTGGTGAAAAAGCGATTGCGCATGGTCTAGCGATTGCGTCGGGTGTGAAAGCGTCAAAAGATCTTGGCAACATGCCACCAAACATCGCGAACCCAGCCTACCTTGCTTCTCAAGCTCGTCGCTTGGCAGACGACTACGACACCATTACTACCAAGATCATTGGTGAACAAGAGATGGAAAAACTAGGTATGACATCTTACCTAGCTGTTGGCCGAGGCTCAAAGAATGAATCTATGATGTCTATCATGGAGTACAAGGGCAACCCAGATCCAGATGCAAAACCAATTGTTCTCGTTGGTAAAGGTCTAACGTTCGATTCAGGCGGTATTTCACTAAAACCAGGCGAAGCCATGGATGAGATGAAATACGACATGTGTGGCGCAGCATCGGTATTCGGTACCATGAAAGCGCTAGCAAAACTGAACCTACCTATCAACGTAGTTGCAGTCCTCGCAGGTTGTGAAAACATGCCAGGCAGTAATGCCTATCGTCCAGGCGATATCCTCACAACGATGTCAGGCCTTACCGTTGAAGTATTAAATACAGATGCAGAGGTCGCCTAGTGCTGTGTGATGCGCTAACTTATGTAGAGCGTTATGAGCCGGAATGTGTTGTCGATGTTGCCACACTGACAGGCGCATGTGTCATTGCACTCGGTCACCATATCAGTGGTGTAATTTCAAACCACAACCCACTTTCACATGAACTTGTAAACGCTTCTGAGCAAGCTGGCGATCGCGCTTGGCGCCTGCCAATGGCCGATGAGTACCAAGAGCAACTAGCAAGTCCGTTTGCCGATATGGCGAACATCGGTGGCCGTCCTGGCGGTACGATTACTGCAGGTTGTTTCTTATCTCGATTTGCTAAGAAGTACCACTGGGCTCACCTAGATATTGCTGGTACAGCGTGGAAATCAGGTAAGGCAAAAGGCTCAACAGGTCGTCCTGTCTCACTACTTGTCCAATTCCTGCTAAACCGCAGTGGCCAAGAAACTGAAGAGTAAACAGAAGGGCCGAAAGGCCCTTTTTTATTACTTGACCTTAACCAGAGTAAAGCGACATTTCACATGAATACGGCAACCTTCTACATCATTAAAGAAGACTCCGAACAAGCCTCTCAACAGGGGTGGTTTGCCTACGTGCATTTTTTATGTCGTCATTTTACCGCACAAGGTGCCAAACTTTATATTAACTGCAGCGACAAAGCCGAAGCTGAGCTGTTGGCTGAGTATTTCTGGCAGGTGACGCCCGAGCAATTTATTGCTCACAATCTCGTTGGTGAAGGACCTAAAAATGGCACGCCGGTAGAGATTGGCCACGAGGGCCTTAAACCCAGTTGGAATCGGCAACTAGCAATAAATTTGGCGAATAGTCACGCAACCTTTGCGCAGTCCTTTGGTCAAGTGGTAGACTTCGTCCCTTGCGAAGAAAAAGCTAAGCAAACTGCGCAGAGAAAGGTATAAAATTTACCGTCAAGCGGGCTATCAGCTTCAAACCATTGAGATTCAATATTCAGAATCCTAATCAAGGTCAATCCTTATAAGTAAGCGTTAATTTCCCTGCGTTTATTTATAAGGTTTGGCAAATTTCTTTCACAGATTAAAGTAAGTATCCAGAAAGCTATGGAAAAGACATATAACCCACAATCTATCGAACAAGCTCTGTATAAGACTTGGGAAGAGAAAGGCTACTTTAAGCCTCACGGTGACACGACTAAAGAATCATACAGCATCATGATCCCGCCACCGAACGTCACTGGTAGCCTACATATGGGTCATGCATTCCAAGACACCATCATGGATACGCTAATCCGTGCCGAGCGTATGAAGGGCAAAAACACCCTTTGGCAAGTAGGTACTGACCACGCTGGTATCGCAACTCAAATGGTCGTTGAGCGTAAGATTGCCGCTGAAGAAGGCAAGACTAAGCACGATTATGGCCGTGAAGCTTTCATTGACAAGATCTGGGAATGGAAAGGCGAGTCTGGCGGCACGATTACTAAACAGCTTCGTCGTCTAGGCGCATCTGTAGACTGGGATCGTGAGCGATTCACTATGGATGACGGCTATCTAATGCCGTTCAAGAAGTCTTTGTTCGTCTATACGAAGATGATCTTATCTATCGTGGTAAGCGCCTAGTTAACTGGGATCCAAAGCTACACACAGCGATTTCTGATCTAGAAGTTGAAAACAAAGACAAAGAAAAGGCCAACATGTGGCATT
>ASHK01000043.1 GCA_000695745.1 Vibrio madracius
AGTCTGTAGTTGCGACGTTGGAATCACCAGAGCAAGACGTGGTAATGGAAGTCTTGACGACCAAACCTGCGGTTCAGTTTTATTCAGGTAATTTCCTTGATGGTACTCCGGGGTTAAGCGGCACTTACAATAAGCTTGACGGTTTAGCTCTAGAAACTCAATACTTCCCTGATGGTCCAAACCATCCGGAATGGACGTCGAGTAATGGTCTGTTGGCTGCTGGTGAGACGTACCAACATCAAACCACTTATCGATTTAAGTTCTAAGTGATGATTGAATAAAAAAGTGAGCTCAGGCTCACTTTTTTATTTTTAGCGATTAGTTTTTACGACCCACCGATGCTCGTTGCACCAATGTTGGTGAGTAAATCATGGGATCCGTCTCTACGGGTTCGCTTTTTGATAGAGCCAGTGCTATTTGCGCCGCTTTTTCTGCCATCATTTGAATAGGATAGCGGATCGTTGTGAGCTTCGGGTGTAAGTATTTAGCAATCAAGCCATCATCAAAACCAATGATAGACATTTGACTTGGCAGGGCGTATTGGTTTTCTTCGAGAACGGCAAGCGAGCCTGCCGCCATATTATCGTTGTAAGCAACGACAGCGGTAATTGGTAGGGATTTAGTGAGTAGGTTAGTCATGGCCATTTCACCACCATCACTGTCAGGAGAGCCGTACTCAATATAACTGGCAGATAATTGAATATTGTTAGCTTTTAGGGCATCTCGATAGCCTTCAACACGTTGCTCAACGTCTTCGATGTTGTGTGAAGAGGCCACGCACGCAATATTAGTATGACCATTTCTAATGAGGTGTTCGGTAGCAATATAGGCACCCTTGTAGTTGTCTAATGAGATACAGCGACCAGGCAACTGCGGAATATTGCGGTTAATATAGACCAGCCCTTTCACTTCCTCTGCATACTGAATAAGTTCTTCATCCGGCAGAGCTTTTGAGTGAATGACCAGGGCATCACAACGGCTGTTGATGAGCAATTCAATCGCTTTTCGTTCTTCTTCAGCGTCGTGATAACCATTACCTACTAAGATGTGTTTACCGTGTAGATGAGCCACTTTATCCACGGCCTTCACTAGCGTCCCAAAAAACGGGTCGGAAACATCACTGACTAAGACACCGACAGTGTTCGTGCTTTGACTTACTAAAGCTCGAGCGTTAGCGTTGGGACGGTAACCTAGCTTTTTCATTGCACTGGTGACAGATTCAATTGAAGCTGCACTCGCTTTTGGAGACTTATTGATTACTCGGGAAACCGTTGCGACAGAAACGCCGGCTTCTTTTGCTACGTCTTTAATCGTTGCCATTTGAAACCTCTCATTCGATATGACTTTAT
This sequence comes from Vibrio madracius, assembly GCA_000695745.1. Taxonomy (GTDB): domain Bacteria; phylum Pseudomonadota; class Gammaproteobacteria; order Enterobacterales; family Vibrionaceae; genus Vibrio; species Vibrio madracius. The sequence continues at coordinate 1,350 of ASHK01000043.1, forward strand.
TAGACTCCTATCGTGTAAATATCGCAATCCTAGTTTCACTATCTTAGGTAATTTGTGATGTGCAACGCCTTGTGTTCATTGAATTTGCTATTAATGTAAACGTTTCGCACATCGGCAGGTTTGAGTACAGGCCCGGTACAAAAAGCCCCAGTGACGGGGCTTTAGAATTAGGTGCTGGGGGCACCTTTAGGAGCTCGGTTTATGCAACAGCCATTTCAGCTTTTGCTGCACGCATTTTCTTCAAGCTAATACAAACGAGTGCTGTAACCACGGTACCTGCTGCCATGCAGACTAGTGCAAGTAGCGGTTTGTTCATTGCACCAAGTAGTGCGACGACTGGGGCACCGTGTGCCACGCTATTGGTGATACCGAATGAGAACGCCATTACTGCAGCAACCATTGAACCTACGACGTTTGCTGGAATAACCGACATTGGATCTTGCGCGGCAAATGGGATAGCACCTTCAGAGATACCAACAAGACCCATTGCTCCAGCTGCTTTACCTGCTTCAAGTTCAGACTCTTCGAATAGGTTGAATTTACGACCTAATACGGTTGCCAGACCCATGCCAAGTGGCGCTACTGGGATAGCACACGCCATCGCACCCATAAATTGAGTTTGACCACTTGCAATCATGCCGACCGAGAACAGGAATGCGACTTTGTTAAATGGACCACCCATATCGAAGCCAGCCATACCGCCAAGAACGATACCTAGAAGGATAACGCTACCAGTACTCATACTAACCAGCATTGCATTTAGGCTGTCCATTAGGCTCGCAATCGGAGCACCAATAACAAAGATAAACAGGCAGAGATGAATAGTGAACCTGTAATCGGTGCAATCATAATCGGCACAAGCGGTTGAATAAACTTGTGATAGTTACGAGTGACAACCCATTTAACGAAGTAACCAACCAGAAGACCCGCAACGATAGCACCGATAAATCCAGTACCCGCTTCAGCGCCATAGAATGAGCCATTGTTGGCAATCCAACCGCCAATTAAACCAGGAGCAAGTCCCGGACGGTCTGCAATCGCGTAAGCGATGTAGCCTGAAAGAACAGGAATCATTAGCGTGAAGGCTACCACGCCAACATCTAAGACTTTCTGCACATGCTGCCTCAGGGATGGCCATGCCAGCTTCAGTCGGTTGACCACCAACGGCAAGAGCAAGAGCAATCAAAAGACCGCCAGTCACAACAAACGGGATCATGTGTGATACGCCGTTCATCAGATATCGATAGAGGTCAGAACGTTTTGATGAATTGTCTTCTGATTTTGTGGCTTTAGCGTCAGCAACGAATTTAGGTGCTTGTAATGCTTTGTTAATTAGACCTTTAGCATCACTGATTGGGGCTTTAACACCTGTTTCAATCAGCTTCTTACCTGCGAAGCGATTCATATCCACTTGCTTATCGGAAGCGACGATAATGGCATCAGCTCGTGCAATGTCTTCGGCACTCGGCGAGTTTTTAACGCCAATTGAGCCGTTG
>ASHK01000044.1 GCA_000695745.1 Vibrio madracius
GCTGTGATGCGGGTATCACTTTTATTATTATGTTGTTTTGGGATTGGCGCTTGTCTTCACCATGTTCCTTCTCCAATCGACTATCGGTCTTATTACTAACCAATTGATAAACCTGTTAAGCCTCCTCCCATACCTACTGAATCTGTGCTTGCTTGTCTAATGTTACAAAATTATTACATAACCGCGATTGTGTATGACTTTGTAATGCATCGTTGTATAACATTCCATTAACGTAGTACTTTGATTATATAACTGTCAGTTAGAGTGATGATGGCACCTAACCTTATGATGGTGACACCGTGTTATGTCCGAGGAGCGTGAATCCGTTCGTTAGCGATAGTGAGGTAGATGATGAGTGCAGAACTTAGACAGAAGATAGAAGAATTGTTAATCATCGCAAAACAGGAAGGTGTTTCTATTTTGGGATTGGTTGATTCATCTAATGAAGCGCAATGTCAGATCTTTCGAAGTATTGAGTTGGACTCTCGTCAGGGTATCAGAGCCTTGGACGACATTGTGATGAGACAACGCTGTGCTGACGATGGAAGTGCATGTGGTACTTGTCATCAACCTTGCACAAAAGATCTTAGCTCAGAGATCCCTCAAGTTAACTCAACACAGCTCTATCTAGTTAAGTAGAGCTGTTTTCTCTTTTTATAGGTTCTCTCCATGCTTTAACTGCCGTGAGACCCAAACCCATCGTGGTTACCATTACTCTAATTTTCAGCTGCGCGACTCCACTCTCTATTATGTCTTCAAAGTATTAAAATGGTTGGTCGAGACGAGGCGTTAAGGACCACTGGACTGAGTAAGGATGAGAATAGTCGAATAAGTGAAACGTATTTAACGTTCAATTTGGCTTAGCGAAAAGATAGCGATATTTCTAAATTTCTTTCACAGTTTTATTGACCTTCCCCCAAGGGAAGGGTCTACACTCACGGAGATTTTTCTCAGAAGGCTTGTTATGCGCTTTAGTGTGATTAGAAAACGTTGGGTGTCTTTACTGACGGTTGTTGCGTTATTAGCATCAACACTAGCCGTTGGTGCACCAGTAATTTCTAATGATATGGCGATGTCTTTTCAACATGGTGCAATGGTCGGTTGTACTACCAGTGTCGATGCTGCTGCACATTCCCATCATAACGCATCAAACCAAACCGCTCCCAATGAGTGTGGTGATGCATCCAAGCATAATTGTTGTAGTGCAACGTGCGCAAATGGCGTGGGCGTTATCAGTGCAGACCTAATGCACAGCATACATCACTATCTGTTTTCCAAAAGAACGCTTGAACTTGCGTTTAGTCCTATTTATCGAGCAAACGGTCTCGATCGACCCCCTAGAACGTAATCCAATCTAATTTTCAGCCCTTCTTAAAGCGTTAAGAAGTCGTTTCACCGTGCTTATTACTTAAGTGCGCAGATTGGATACTATCGTGAACAAATCTATTATTTCGGTGGCGCTTACCGTAAGCGCCGCCTTGTGGATACCCATGTCTGCTTTGGCAGACAATATCGCCACGACGCAAATTACTAGTCACCGCACAGCGCAGCTTGGATCGGTGACGTTGCAACAACTGATCGAATGGTCGATCGCCAACGATGCAAGTCGAGTGCGCTTTTATGCTCAATCAGAGTCGTTAAGACAGTCTGGTATCGCCAGTTCAACTTTGAAAGACCCAGTGCTAAAAGTTGGGGTTGGTGGCCTACCAACGGACAGCTTTCAATTCGACCAAGATCCCATGACAAACGTGTCAGTGGGCTTGATGCAACAGTTCGGACGAGGGTCGACGTTAGCTCTGCAAAATCAAAAAACGCAAACTCAAGCCGATGGTGTGGAATTCCAAGTGCAGACGCGTGAGCTTGAAATAGCAAACAATGTCTCAAAGCTGTGGTATGAGCTGGGATTTCAGCAACAGTCACAGCGTGTGCTGCTGGAAAGTCAGAGTTTAATGCGAGAAATGGTTCGCTTTATCCAAACTAACTACGCTATTGGCAACAGTGAGTCTCAAGATCTGATTCAGGCTCAATTGCAAGTCAGCAAGTTGGATGAAAAATTGCAGGCTAATCGGCAAATGCAAAACCGCCTGATTGCGCAGCTCTCCGAATGGTTAGGGGGCTCAATGGTTGTCTAATTCACCGACTCTTAAGGCGACCACGACTTCAGACTGGCAGCGATTGGAAGGCCGGCTATTAGAGCACGGTCGTTCCGACTACTACGCCATTATTAATCAGCATCCGATGGCTCGTATGGCGGATATCGACATAGCAGCGAGTGAAACCCAAGTAGCCATTGCAGAGGAAGCGTACAAACCGCAGTTTGGCGTTGAAGCCATGTATGCCCATCGACGAGCTAACAATATGCGCGGTGAACCAGCGCCAGATTTAGTGAGCGCTTACGTCACGATGGATATACCTCTGTTTACTGGTAATCGTCAGGATAAAAATCATGCCGCTGCCGAGTATCAAGTGGTCGCCTCCCGATCGAATAAAGATGCTTTGCTTTCTCAGATGTACGCCCAAGTCAGTGCGCTGACAATGGATCGGCAAAACCTCACCGAACGTCTTGAACGTTATCGTCAAAGTCTCCTTTCTCAGGCTAAAGCTCGCACCAAAGCGGTAGAAAGAGGTTATGAAAACAGCACTGCGCAATTTAGTGATGTAATCACCGCCTCTAGAGACGAACTGGCAATAGAGCTAGAGGCTCTGAGGTTGGAAACGGATCTTAGTTTGGTCAATAGCGACCTGTCCTATTTTCTGGGTGGTTTTGAGTATCAAGCCTCAACTCCGGTGCTTTCCGTGCCATCAAAACAACAATAATTCTGAGAAGGTAAACAAAGATGAAGACATTGAATGTTGCGCTATTGGCCTTAGCGGTTGGTACTGGAATAGGTGTGATCGTCGCGCCTTATCTTGGTGGATATCCTATGGCTGGAGCGCCAGCTGAGAACATCACTGACAATAAGGTGAATGAGCCGTTGTATTGGGTTGCTCCGATGGATCCAAATTATCAGCGCGATCAACCAGGAAAATCACCAATGGGAATGGACCTTATCCCGGTTTACGCCGATGACCTGAATGGTAGTAACGATAAACCAGGAACGGTCACTATCAACCCAGCAGTGGAGAACAATTTAGGGGTAAAGACCGAGGCGGTAAAGCTTGCAAAGCTATCGCCGCGTATCGAGACCGTCGGTTATATCGCTTTTGATGAAAGTCGCCTATGGCAAACCAATGTGCGTGTTGCGGGCTGGGTCGAAAAGCTCTACATCAACGCTGTGGGGGAGCGGGTTGGTAAAGGAGAGGTGTTATTCAAGTTCTATTCACCGGAGCTGGTTAAAGCACAGGAAGAGTTACTCAATGCTCACCGCACAGGACGCCGTAGTTTGGTTAAAGGCGCGACAGAGCGGTTAATTTCTCTGGGGGTAGATCGGGCTCAAATTAACCAGATAGTCAAGCAGGGCAAAGCATCTCAGACCATTGATATCAAGGCATTGGGCAATGGTGTAGTGGCGACACTCAATATCCGTGAAGGTGGCTATTTGTCCCCAGCTCAATCCGTTATCAGCGCAGGGCCAATTGATGAAGTTTGGGTCGATGCTGAAGTGTTCGAACGCCAAGCGGAATGGATTAAAGCGGGCAGTCAAGCAACGATGACATTGGACGCGCTATCAGGCCGGGAATGGCAAGGAGAAATTGACTATGTTTATCCAATTCTTGATCCCGCAACGAGAACGCTAAGAGTAAGACTCAAGTTTGCTAACCCAGATCATCAATTAAAGCCAAATATGTTTGCCAACATTGCGCTGCAACCCAAGACGGAGCAAGCGGTGCTCACTATACCTCGTTCAAGTGTGATTCGATCTGGAGGGATGACTCGCGTGGTGTTATCCGAAGGGGGCGGAAAATACCGCTCGGCACGTATCGACATTGGGCGAGAGGCCCGTGACCGAGTTGAGGTGTTAGCAGGGTTGACCACAAGTGACAAGGTGGTGACCTCTGCACAGTTTATGTTGGATTCGGAGTCAAGCCAGAGTGCGGATTTATCACGAATCAATGGCGTAGAACTGCCAGCGGAGACTGTGTGGGCGCAAGGTGAAATCACGAGTGTAATGGCAGGGCACAATATGTTGACCATTAATCACCAACCTGTACCAGAGTGGGATTGGCCGGGGATGACGATGGATTTCACGGTGGACAAGGGTGTCAACCTTAACACCTTGCAATCGGGTCAACAGGTTGAGTTTGAAATGGCAAAGACCGATTCAGGGCAATACACCATTATTGAGCTCAAAGTGAGTGACAAACCGGTTGCTGAGCAAGTTTGGGTTCAAGGGGATATCACCATGTTGATGGCTGATTTTGGCATGATAACTCTCAGTCACAACGCCGTTGCTGAATGGGGCTGGGAAGCCGGAGAAATGAACTTCAATTCTCAAGGAGATGTGGATTTAACGGGCTTTTCTGAAGGCGAAACGGTGCGCTTCTTAGTGACGAAGCAGGGTTCGGACTATGTGCTTATTGATCTGCAGCGTGGAGGAAGTCAGCCATGATTGGAGCCATTATTCGTTGGTCTATCAATAATCGTTTTCTGGTCTTGGTCGCTACCTGCTTTATGACGTTAGCAGGTTTGTACAGTGTGAAGAACACACCTGTTGATGCCATTCCTGACCTGTCAGATGTTCAGGTGATTATCAAAACCAGCTATCCGGGACAGGCTCCACAGGTTGTTGAGGATCAGGTTACTTATCCTCTGACGACTGCCATGTTAGCGGTGCCGGCGCGCGAAACGGTGCGCGGATACTCCTTCTTCGGTGATTCGTATGTGTACATCATCTTCAACGATGATACCGACATGTATTGGGCACGTTCGCGGGTTTTAGAGTACTTAAGCCAAGTTACGCCTAACTTACCAGCACAGGCAAAGCCGACTCTGGGTCCCGATGCAACAGGGGTGGGCTGGATTTACAGCTACGTACTGCAAGACAAGACAGGCCAGCATGACCTAGCAGAACTTCGCAGTATACAAGACTGGTT
>ASHK01000045.1 GCA_000695745.1 Vibrio madracius
TTGCGACGACCTTGGTGATGCCAGTGTTAGTCGGTGTATTTGGTATTGTCGCCATCTATGGCAATCAGGCGTCATTGCTCAATGGTGGCTGACATCAAATGATGCTATGCCATTTTCTCTTTATGGTTTGAACGGCATTTTGCTGGCTCATGTGTTTTTTAATCTGCCTTTTGCGACTCGTTTATTGTTAGTCACGATAGAGAGTGTGCCATTAGAGCAGCGCAAATTAGCACTGCATCTAGGCATGAACAGCTGGCAATGTTTTCGCTTAGTGGAATGGCCTCGACTAAAAGCCCATTTACCTCATGTAATTGGCTTAGTTTTCATGTTGTGTTTCACCAGTTTTGCGACCGTGATGGCATTAGGTGGCGGCCCGAAAGCTACCACCATTGAATTAGCGATTTATCAAGCGATTAAGTTTGATTTTGATCTACAAACCGGAGCAGTTCTGGCGCTGTGGCAAATGTTAATTTGTGCATTACTGGTGCTGTTTATTGGTCAGTTCAGTCGAGATTTGGACGGCAAAACCAATTACAGTGACAAGCCAACACTGCAGCCACAAGACTCACTGTTGAAAAAGGGCTGGGATAGCTTTTGGATCATGGCAACGCTCATACTCGTCATCCCACCCATTGTTGCTATTATCGCTAGTGGATTGAATGAGAAATTATGGACCGTGCTTGCCGACAGTCGCTTTTGGTCGGCGGTGATGACCTCACTACAAGTCGCCATTATGGCTGCCAGTATGGCGTTAGTCGCTGGCATTGTTTTATTGAGCAGTTCACGAATGTTGCGGTTAAAATCTCAATATGGCCGTGCAGATGGTGTGGAGTTCGTTGGCACGGTCATTTTAGTTACACCAGCATTGGTATTGAGCACGGCGACTTTCTTAATGCTTCGAGGGATGACGAATGTGTTCAGTCTTGCCTTTGGAATCGTTGTCGTTGTGAACGCTCTGATGGCTCTACCGTATGTTATCAAAACACTGAATCAGCCGATGTTGAGGTTAGCCAAGCAGTATCATCTGCTTTGGCAAAGTCTAGGAATGCATGGCATTCGACGCTTTTGGTTAATGGAGTGGAGGGCCATTCGTGCCCCCTTATTGCACGCCTTCTCGATCAGTTTTGTCCTCTCTATGGGAGACCTCACGGTTATTGCGCTGTTTGGTAGTCAGAATTTTAATACCCTACCGCTGTATCTATACCAGTTAATGGGCAGTTACCAATTGCAAGCTGCGGCTGTTGTATCCTTAGTGTTATTTGTATTGAGTATTGGTGTGTTTACCTTAACAGAGTCGTTGTTACGGCCTGTCGTTAACAAGCGAGAGAAATCAGAATGTTAATCATGGATCAGGTCGATTACCGCTACCACAGTGAGTGGTTTCGATTTTCTATTTCGGTAGATCAAGGTGACGTACTGGCATTGATAGGACCGAGTGGTGCGGGGAAATCGACACTATTGGCGCTTATTGCCGGTTTTTGCCGTCCTGAGTCGGGGACGATCTCGGTCGATGATGAAGAGATTCAATCTAAGCCGCCGCACCAACGTCCTCTATCTATGCTGTTTCAAGAGCACAATTTATTCGAGCATCTTTCGGTGTTCGATAATATTGCTTTGGGGCTTAATCCAGCGCTTCGACTGACTGAGGAAGATAAGCTGCGAGTACGAGAAGCGGCAGAAAAGGTAGGTTTGATTGATAAGATAAAGTCTTTACCCTCAGAGCTCTCTGGTGGGCAGAGGCAGCGAGTGGCCTTAGCTCGTTGTTTTGTTCAGCCTCACCCGATCTGGCTGCTTGATGAACCATTTTCGGCGTTGGATCCCGTACTTCGCAAAGAAATGCTTTCAGTGGTTAAATCATTGTCACAAGAGAAACAAGTGACAGTGATTATGGTGACACATCACCTGAGCGATGCCAGAGCCATTGCGAATCGGTTTGCTTATCTTAGCCAAGGTCTTATCACGACCGAGGGAGCGATCGACACGCTGACTGGGAGCCACCAGAATCCAGAACTCGCACAATTTGTGCAAGCGGCACACTAAACAATAAAAAGGCAGCCGATGTGTAGGCTGCCTTTCAATTTAACAAGACGATAGGTTAGAACTCTTGTTCTTCCTCATGCTTGAGCACTTGGAAAATTTCTCGAAATGCCTTTGCAGGCTTTCCGGCTTTCTTTTCCTTGTTAGCTTGGCGTGCAAGCTGGCGTAGACGTTGGCGATCAAGGTTTGGATAAAGCTCAATCGCATCCGCGATAGCCTCATCACCTTGTTCAATAATTCGATCACGAAGCTGTTCAAGCTTATGAAGGGCTGCGGTCGATTGTGAATGTTTGTTACGCACACGGTCCAGTGCCGCTTGAATTGGCTCTGGATCTTCGGTACGCATCAGCCTACCAATGTACTGGAGCTGACGGCGTCGAGCTTCGTTTTTAAAGCGCTGGGCATCGGCGACCGCTTCTCTCAGATCTTCACTAAGAGGAAACTTGTCCAACACAGCAGGCTTTAGTCCAACTAACTCTTCACCGAGTTTTTGCAACTCTTCCATGTCGTTCTTCATTTCGGTTCTGCTCACCCAAATGATTTCTTCTTCCTCTTCCCAAGGCGCTTTCTGATTTTTGCGGCCATGTTTATTGCTATATCACTATCTCATTACGAATATTGGCTATTTTAGCAAGAAATCTGGGGAGAATGCGAAAACCTTGTTATTCTAGACTCAATTAAACGACAAAAGTTAGATGAATTATGGATGTTAGAGAGCAAGTTGCTCAGCAGCAAGCTGAGCTAGAGGCCGCAGTTGCAAAAGCACTAGATATGGCTTCTGCAAATTCAGATGCCGCTGAAGTCGCCATCACTAAAAGCACTGGCTTAAGTGTTTCTACGCGTATGTGTGAAGTGGAAAACGTTGAGTTTAATAGTGATGGAGCCCTTGGAATTACCGTCTACCGAGGCAACGTAAGGGCAGTGCATCGACTTCAGATTTAAGCGAAAAGGCGATTGCTCAAACGGTGGCAGCAGCACTTGATATCGCTCAGTACACGTCAGAGGACCCTTTTGCAGGCCCTGCTCCTAAAGAGCTGTTGGTCAAAAATATTCCTGATCTTGATCTCTTCCATCCTGATGAGCCTAATCCAGATGTTGCAGCGCAAAAAGCGATCGCCGCAGAGAAAGCGGCGTTAGCGTATAGCGGAAAAATCAAACAAAGTGATGGTGCGAGCTACGACAGCCATTATGGCGTAAAAGTTTACGGTAACTCTCATGGCCTCCTGGCTGGCTATGCGTCTAGCCGTCATAGCATCAGCTGTAGCGTGATTGGTCAGGTCAAAACGGTGATATGAACGTGACTACAGCTATACCTTAGCGCGTCACCGTGATGACTTATGGACGCCAGAATCGGTTGGTGAGCAAGCTGCAATGAAAACCGTTCAGCGTCTAGATCCGAGAAAGGTAAAAACAGGTAAGTACCCAGTGCTGTTTGCGAACGATGTTGCAACGGGCTTGATGGGGCACTTAGTAATGGGAATTAGTGGTGGCAATTTATACCGTAAGTCTTCATTCTTGTTAGATAAGCTAGGTGAGCAGATTCTTCCAGATTGGTTTGCTATCGAAGAAAAACCTCATGTATTAAAAGGCTTGGCGTCTAGTCCGTTTGATAACGAAGGAGTCGCGACGCAAGATTTGGATATTATCACCGACGGTAAATTAGCGACGTATTTGCTAACGAGCTACGCCGCTCGCAAACTGAACATGACGCCAACAGGACACGCTGGTGGTATTCATAACTGGTTCGTTAAGTCGACGGGGCAGGATTTTGATGCCATGTTGAAAACACTGGGTACTGGCTTGTTAGTCACGGAAGTGATGGGGCAAGGGGTAAACATCGTGACCGGTGACTACTCTCGCGGCGCCGCTGGATTCTGGGTCGAAAATGGTGAGATTCAATACCCTGTCTCAGAACTTACTGTCGCAGGTAATCTGGCGCAAATGTTCAAGCAGATTGTGGCAGTTGGTAGTGATGTTGAAACGCGCTCACAAATCCAAACAGGTTCTATCCTACTAGAATCAATGAAAGTAGCGGGCGAGTAAGTCGAGAATATAGCGAAAGGGCGTAACCTCATGGTTACGCCCTTTTGTATGTCTTAGTTGATCATTATAGTGGCTAAGCCCAAGAATACCGAAAGACCAACCACATCGGTAATGGTTGTCAGCGCCATTCCACCTGCCAAGGCGGGGTCGATATTCATTTTCTTAAGTAGAATCGGAATGGTCACGCCAGCAATACCGGCCACCAGTAAATTGGTCATCATCGCAGCAGAGATAATGCCCCCAAGCATCCAATCGCCTTTCCAAGCCACGACGATACCACCGATGATTAATGCCCAAAGGATACCATTGAGAAATCCGATAGCGGCTTCTTTGAGTAGCAGTTCTCGGCGGTTACTTTCACCGATATGACCTAAGGCTAAGCCCCGAATAACCAGTGCAACGGTTTGGTTACCCGCAACCCCTCCCATAGAAGGAACAATGGTCATCAAAACGGCTATCGCCGCCATCTGCTCTAGCGTTGCTTCAAACATATTAGAGACTGAAGCGGCTGCTAAAGCCGCGAGTACGTTGGCACCTAGCCAAACGCTGCGTCGACGAGCCGACTTGACCACAGGTGCGAAGGTGTCTTCGTCATCGTCCATACCAGCCATACTCATCATTGAGTGTTCGGCATCTTCACGGATAATGTCGACCACGTCATCGATGGTAATACGGCCCACTAGGTGGTGCTCACTATCGACAACCGGCGCTGAAACCAGTCGCGTCGTTCAAATAGTGAGGCCACGTCGGAATCGCTGGTTTCCACGTGGATCGCTTCATCGGCATCGTCCATGACATCGACGACTTTGACATCGGGCTGAGTGGTTAAAAGTGTGGTCAAAGAAAGGTGACCAATCAGCATGTCTTCTTCGTCAATCACATACAGTGCGTCTGTCGCTTCTGGCAATTCACCTTTCATGCGTAGGTAACGCAAAACCACATCGACATCGACATCACCACGTATGGTAATAACGTCGGTATTCATAATACCGCCAGCGGTGTCTTCGGGATAAGAAAGCGCGGTTTCTACCCGCAAGCGGTCGGCGCTGTCCATTTGTGACAGAACTTCGCGTGATATGGTGTCAGGCAGACTACGTAGGACATAAGCTACGTCATCGGTATCCATCCCTTCCGTGGCTTCCGCCAGCTTTTCAGGAGCCATTTTGGAGACAAGGCTGTCTTTGACGTCCTCATTGAGTTCATCAAGGATTTCACCATAATCTTCCGGGTCGGTGAGCTGCCACAAGACTTCACGGCTTTTGCGTGGTGAGGCTTCTAGAAGATGGGCGATATCTTCAGGTTCCATGTCCTGAAGTTGTCTTCTTACGTAAACGAAGCGGCCATTCTCAAGCGCTTCACTAACTTCTTGGAGGGTTTGGTGAGCTTGATCGAATTCTATTTGCTCTGCCATGGAGGCCCCCTACACTCAACTGCTTTTTAATGTACTGAATAGTAGCTTAATTTTAGGTTCAAGTAACCTAAAGGCCACGAAGAAGTTATCGGAGAGTGGAAATAAAACAGAAATGAGTGCGGAAATTATTCGTCTTCGTCAAAGCGATGTTCAACTAGGTCACATACCGCTTGTAGCGCATCTTCAGCTTGGTGACCGGATGCTTTAATCGTGATGTTTTCTCCTTGCGCCGACTCAAGCATGAGTAGCCCCATAACGCTATCTGCGGTTGCTTCCTTCTGTTCGTGATTGCAAATCGTCACAGTTGCCTCGAAGCTCTGTGCTAATTCAACTAACTTTACGGCGGCACGAGCATGCAAACCAAGGCGATTTTGAATAAGAACAGTGCGAGAGAGTGACATATAAGTTCCTGTTAGCTGTTTTTTTCTAGCGATGCATGGCGAATTTTGACTTGATGGCCCAGTTGTTCAAAGTATTCTCCAATCTGTTGAGTAATATAAACTGAGCGATGTTTACCGCCGGTACAACCAATAGCAACAGTAAGGTAACTACGATTATTCTTTTCTAGCAGCGGTAACCAACGTTCCACAAAACCTTGGATCTGTTGTTTGAGTTCGATGACGTCGGGGTAGCTTTCTAAGAACGATTTGATTGGGGCATCCAAGCCCGTCATAGGTCTAAGCTCAGGCTGCCAATGTGGATTGGGGAGAAATCGCACATCAAACACATAATCGGCATCACTTGGCATACCATATTTAAAACCAAACGATTGAAACACCATGACAAGATCTTTCTTCTCTTGGCCTTCTAATTCAAAACGAATGGTTTCACTTAAGTCGTGTATGGATTGTTCACTAGAGTCGATGATGTAGTCGGCATGCTCTTTAATTGGCTTAAGCAATGAGTGCTCTAAATCAATGGCTTGCTCTAGTGACAGTTTATCTTTGCGCTGTGAGAGAGGGTGAATACGACGAGTTTCACTGTAACGCTTTAGCAACACAGGCTTTGAAGCATCAAGGAACAGTACTTTGACGTCGTGGTGTTTAGACAGTTGTTTTAACTTAGCGGTTAAACTACCTAGATTCTCCGGCAAGTTGCGGATATCAATACTGACAGCAACACTTTGTTGGGAGTCTTTTGATGAATCCACAAAGGCTTCCAGTAAATCAATAGGTAGGTTATCGACGCAGTAGTAGCCAGAATCTTCTAGTACTCGTAGCGCCACGCTCTTACCTGCGCCTGAATGTCCACTCACAACGACTAATCGCATTTTTCTCTCAGTTGGCTTTAATGACTAACGATAATATCGTAAAGCTCTTGATCAGATTGAGCGTTACGAAGTTGCTTTAAGACAGTTTTATCATTTAATCGCTCCGCCATACATGACAATGTCTTTAAATGTTCTTTACATTGCGCATCTGGAACCAGCAGAGCGAACATTAAGTCAACCGGGCGGTTATCAATAGAGTCGAAGTCAACGGGCGCTTGGCACTGAAGTAGTACGGCCACGGCTTTATCGCTGTCATGCATTCTTGCATGAGGAATAGCAATCCCATTGCCAATACCAGTACTGCCTACTTTTTCACGACTTAGCATGCACTCAAACAATTCGGTAGAGTTTTGACCGGTATGCTCTGCAGCGATTTCGCTAATAATTTCTAAGGCGCGCTTTTTTACTCGTACAAGGGACTGCACTTTTGGTGCAGTCCAGAGTTAATACTTCACTTATTTGCATTTTAGTGATTACTTAATTTTTCTTTATGCTTGTTCAATTGTCTGACGAGCTTATCGACGAGCGCGTCAATGGCGGCATACATACTTTCATCATTTGCCGCCGCATGAATTTCAGCTTGATTAACGTGGAGCGTAGCTTCTGCGATCTGGTTTAATTTTTCAACTTTTAATATGACGTTAATGCTATTTATATGATCGAAAAAACGTTCCAGTTTTTGGAATTTACTCTGAACATAGTCCTGCATTGACTCAGTGACATCGACGTGGTGGCCTTCAATTTGAATTTGCATAGACTTTCCTTCTTAGTTAATGGCCTTAAAGTAGGCGTTTACGCTGACTGGAAGGGGCAATGCCCAACGACTCACGGTATTTCGCTATTGTTCGTCTAGCAACCTGAATTCCTTGGTCAGCTAGTTGCGCTGCGATTTTACTATCGCTCAATGGCTTGGCTGGGTTTTCAGCAGCGACAAGCTTCTTGATTAGTGCTCGAATGGCGGTCGAGGAACATTCACCGCCATTGTCAGTCGATACATGGCTTGAGAAGAAATATTTCAGCTCAAAAATGCCGCGAGGGGTATGCATATATTTCTGAGTAGTGACTCGAGAAATGGTCGATTCATGCATATCGACAGCAAGGGCAACATCGTTGAGAACCATAGGTTTCATTGCCTCTTCACCGTATTCAAAAAAGTCGTGTTGATGTTCGACAATGCACTTCGCGACCTTGAGCAAAGTTTCATTACGACTTTCTAGGCTTTTTATTAGCCATTTCGCTTCTTGCAAATTAGAGCGAATATATTGGCTGTCTGCGCTGTTACCAGTGCCCAACTTGGCATACTGCTGATTCACTTTCAGCCTTGGGACACTGTCAGGATTAATCTGAACAACCCACTTCCCGCGGTCTTTGAATACAGAGACATCAGGGACGACGTACTCAGTTTCATCGGGCGTAATTTTACTTCCTGGCCGAGGATCCAGCTGTTGGATGAGCTTCAAGACTTCTCGAGATCCGCCTCTTTAAGCTTAGTCTCTTTAATCACCAGTTTGTAATCACGATTACCTAACTGATCAATGTGATTAGATAACACTAATTTCGCCTCAGCAAGCCACGGCGTGTCTTCTGGGAACGTAGCGAGCTGCAGTAGCAAGCAATCTTGTAAGTTCAGTGAAGCGACACCTAGGGGATCAAATTGTTGAACGCGTTTCCTTACCGCTTCAATTTCATCGAGTTCGACGTCTTCAATATCGACACTCTCTAGAATGTCTTCACAGGTTAGAGTCAAATAGCCGTAATCATCGACAGCATCGATAATAGCGAGAGCAATAGCGCGATCGGTTTCTGTGAATGGAGTCAGATCGAGCTGCCAGATTAAATAATCTTGCAATGACTGGGTGGTTTCACCTTGATAAATAGGCATGTCATCGTCAGCAGCAATACCCGTGTTACCTGTATTGGCACTGTAGACATCGTCCCATGTGGTATCCATTTCCAGTTCCGTAGATATTTCAGAACTTTCGATTTGTTCAGAGCTATCTTTAGGCTCAGCTTCAATATTGGGTTCTGCAGAAGCGTCATCTTTACTTTCAGGGCTCGACTTTTCCTCATTCGACGGCGGGGCTTCTTCCGCGGCTTCTTCTACGTCAAGTAATGGATTTGAGTCTAGGGCCTCTTGAATCTCTTGTTGCAGATCGAGCGTCGACAATTGCAGTAAGCGAATGGCTTGTTGCAACTGAGGCGTCATTGCTAATTGTTGACCTAGCTTGAGTTGTAATGAGGGTTTCATGCAGTATTGCTAGCCTATTATTAAAATTGTATCCAAGCCTATTAAATCATAGTCTGAATTGTTCACCGAGATAAACCTGTTTTACGTGTTCATTATTGAGAACATCTTCAGGACTTCCTTCAGCAATCAGGTGGCCTTGGCTCACAATGTACGCTTTTTCACACACATCTAAGGTTTCTCTAACGTTATGGTCAGTGATCAATACGCCCAACCCTCTATCACGAAGATGCTCAATGATTTTCTTAATATCAATGACTGAAATTGGGTCAACACCGGCAAAGGGTTCGTCCAACAAAATGAATTGCGGATTGGCCGCTAGTGCTCGGGCAATTTCGACACGTCGACGTCACCACCAGATAGCCGCATCCCCGCGCTTTTACGAATGTGCTGAATATTAAACTCATCCAACAAGTCTTCCAGTTTATCTTGGCGCTGTTCTTGAGTGATTTCATTACGGTTTCCAGAACCGCCATAATGTTATTCTCAACACTCAGTTTTCTGAAAATAGACGCTTCTTGTGGTAGGTATCCGATGCCCATTTTAGCGCGGCTATGCATGGGTAGAATACTGATGTCCTCACCATCGATAGTAATGGTACCTTCATCACGAGCCACTAGGCCGACAATCATGTAAAACGATGTGGTTTTACCTGCACCATTAGGGCCGAGTAATCCGACAATTTGACCGGATTCTACCGAAAGGCTAACGTCGGAGACGACCTTGCGGTTTTTATAGCTCTTTGCTAAATGAGTCGCTTTCAATAACGCCATAAATACAATTACTTCTCTTGAACCTGTTGTGGCTGTAGTACGGTAGATACTCGACCTTTCGAGTCTCCGTCAGCGATAAGCTTCTGTGATGATATCCTGTATCTGATCACCGAACCGCGAATGATACTGTCATCTTGAGAGAGCATGGCTTTGTTCGTCATCGTCAACTGGTCATCTTTCAGTGAGTAATGCAGTTCCTTCGCTTCGCCATAGAGCGTTTTTCCGTCATCGGTAAGCTGAGAGAATGTCGCTACATCACCAAAGCCTCGATGATTTGGATTGTGCCTGTTTCGGCTTCGCGCGTAACAATCACTTTGTCTGCATTGATGTTGATGCTGCCTTGCTTAAGCTTTACGTCGCCTTCGAAAGTCACTTTGTTGCTTTTCATATCTAGCTGTTGGGAGTCAGAGTCAATATACACCGGTTGCTCTGAGTCCGTTGATAATGCCATTGCTGATATAGGTAAAAGTAAGCAAATACCTAAACTAAGGTGTGAGAGTTTCATATCTACTATTCACTTTGTTATAAACCTCGGCGATATTGTCAGCGAAATTTCCTTTCATCGCTTCACCGTAAGTTTCAAATTGAGGGCCGAGCATAATGACTTTGGAATCAGTCCAAAAGTCTCTGTCGGTTAGCTTAATGCTCATTTTCTGTGTTGATAGTGTATCAAATCCTGAATCGGGTAATAGGTTCTGAGCCAGTACATTATCATATAGGGTGAGCACCTCATCCTTATCTAAAATGGCTTTGTCTGCAGAAATTTCCCACTCTTTGGTTGTGCCATTTGCATAAATAGATAACACCGGACTGTCGAAGACGTATTCCTTCGTTGAGCGAAATGTTCTAAATGTACTGAGTTGATCGTATAGCTTCGGATACCGGTATCAGCGTAGGAAATATTATGAACATTCACACCGCTGAAAGCAGGCAATTCAATATCAGGAACGATCTGGATTGTGCTCGACTCATCCTTGGTGTACAGGTAAACCGCACATCCTATAGATATAATGGCAAGTAAACTATAAAGAATACGAGACACACTCATATACTTAGACCTTTGTGATGCTCCAGTTCTCCCTTTGATTCTAGGATGAGATCACAAATTTCCCTAACTGCCCCACGTCCTCCAGGAATCGTTGTGATGTGATCGGCTTTTTTTGCTAGTAACGGATGCCCATCTGCGACACAGACACTTAATCCAACCTGCTCCATAACAGGCCAATCAATAAGGTCATCGCCGATGTAAGCGGTTTGAGAAGCTGGTACACCAAGTTTTTGGCAAATATCTTGGTAAGCAGCGACTTTGTCATCTTGGCCTTGATAAATCAAAGAAATGCCCAACGCTGTCATGCGATTTTCTACAATTTGCGAACGACGTCCGGTGATAATTGCGACATCAATTCCGGCACTCATTAGCGCCTTGATACCGTAACCATCACGAGTATGAAAGGTTTTCAGCTCCTCTCCTTGGTTCCCCATATAAATCAGGCCGTCTGAGAAAACGCCGTCGACGT
>ASHK01000046.1 GCA_000695745.1 Vibrio madracius
TTCAGTCGAAATCTTATCTCTCAACTGCGAACCGTCAATCAAGATATTCATCCGATGCTAGCATGGATGTTATTTTCGACGTCTATTGCAAAGGGGAGCGGAGTCATCCCGTCAAAGCTTGTAACCCTATACATACGAGGTGGCAACTCCTTAGTTTCTAGCCGTAGCGATTTGTTCGAGTTCATCACGTCGCTAGCTAAATCTTCGATTGATGTTGACAGTCCAATAGTGACGGCCGTTGTATTACAAGAATGGACTTGGGAGCAAGTCGTTGAACAGTTTAGTCTGGTCGGACGTAAACAAGCAGAAGCTCAATTCCGAGGAGAACTGAGTTTACTCATGGAGCGTTTACAGTGTAAATTGGCTTAGATGTCGATCATCGGTGAATTTACACTGTAAACAAGGCAATCATCCTTTACAGTGTAAATCGGAGCGTTCCGCGTTTACACTGTAAATTCAAATCAAAGCGCAAGTTAACTATCTAATGGTGAGCTACGAAGGCGTTGTTCAACCAGATTCAAACAACCTACCCAATTACCGTGACGCCAACCGGAGTTTTCGATATTGCACATAGTCTCACAACTGAGACTACATTAAGATAATTAGAATTGTTGAAGCATGATCACATTGTTCAATCCGAACTTGTGTACTGAGCATAAGGAAGTGTCTAGCCATCATGTGGAAAAGTGTTCTTAAATTATCGTCAAACGGCAATGAAGTTATCGCCCAACTACCGAGTGAGTTTAGTAAAGGGCTCGCCCTAGAAAAGGCGTTGTTGAACAAGATGTTGGTCGAGCTCAATGCTCAATCTTTCTTTGTTGACGATTCCGCAGTGGCTCAATTCATAAAGTGTGCTGCAAGTGCAAAAGGAGAAGCGTTCTCCGGCATAACTATCGCTACGATTAAGGATGCCACATCGGAAGTAATACTTACTGAGCGAGATATGATTGCCAGTATTAAAGTCACAGCGCATACGGTGGCAGTCCACTGCAGCCTCACGACATTATCAAGTCGCTTACCCAGTCTAGAGTGATTAAAGGTCTTAATAAGAAAGCATTAAAGAAAGTGTTGCTGCTTAGTCGTCAACTTCAAGCCGGAGAAAGCTATGTACAACCGGTGGCAATTGGGAGGCGTCCCAAAGAAGGTAAAGATGCTCAGTTTATTCCATTGGTTGCCGACCCTAAAAAACGAGTGTTAATGCCTCAAGCCTCGGGCGAGGGCGATAAGGTAGACATGCGTGATTTAGGTGCTATTGTCACCGTTGGTGAAAACGAGCAAGTAATGAAACGGATACCAGCAATAAAGGGAGAAAATGGCTTCACAGTGACGGGCGCCATCATCCCACCTAAACCCGTTAAAGACCATCCACTTAAACCCGGAACGGGAACCAAGTTTTCATCTGATAACCCCAATACACTGTTATCGACGATGTCAGGAATGCCCGTCATTAAATCTTCGGGCGTTGAAATTGATGAAGCCTTTGTCTAAGTAAAGTAGATATATCAACAGGCCATATCACATTTAAAGGCAGTGTGGTGATTTCTGGAAATATTGAGCCCAATATGGAAGTGACAGCCACAGGTAGCATTACGGTAGGTGGTTTCGTGGAGTCTGCAACATTAAAGTCGAAAGGGGATATCATCGTTAGTAAAGGCATTATCGGCCACAATGTTGACGATGGGGAGCCTAAATCGTGTGTGATTGAATCTGGTGGTGATGTTGTCGCGAACTATGCTCAGTTTGCTAAAGTCAGTTCGCAAGGAGATATCCACTTTACGGTACACAGCCTAAATAACGATATTGTATGTGGCGGTGATTTATTGGTGACCGGCTCTGGTAAGAAACAAGGGATATTGAGTGGCGGCGAAGCGGTTGTCGGTGGAAAAGTTGTCTGTAACCAACTTGGTGTGGAAGGTGATACCGCCACTTACATTAAAGCCTTTGCGCAATATCAAACCTATCAAGATGGTTTAAATACGCTTCAACAACGTTACAAGGCACTTCAAGAAAACAAAATGAAAGCCATCCGTCGAGAAATTGAGCTGAAAAAGATACCTAAGTCAGCTCGGACTGAAGAGCAGAACAAAGAACTCGAAGTATTGAATAGCTCCAATACCGAAGCATTAGATGCGCTAAACGCCGAGAAAGAGAGGCTGGAGCTGGAGCTGTTTGCGAAGTTAGAGCTTAATACCGTAGCGTCTTTGGTTCAAACTCATACTCGTGTAACAGTCGCTTTTGACGAAGAGAAGATCACAA
>ASHK01000047.1 GCA_000695745.1 Vibrio madracius
TCAACAACAGGCCACTTTACGAATTACACAGCCAAATGGAGAAAACTATGATGAACCAAGCAACTACAGCTGCGACTCCAATGTCGAATACGACGCGTTGGTTACGCTGGGCTAACTTGGCGTTCATGCTTTATTTATTACTACTTGCCGTTTCTATGGTGGGTAGTGGCTTTAAAATGGCGACAGGTGAGCAAGCCAAAGTTCTATTTGAATTTGCTTCACACCCTGTGGCTGGCTTAATGATCGGTTTGGTAGCGACGGCACTGATTCAATCATCAAGTACTGTTACTTCTATCATCGTTGGCTTGGTTGCGGGTGGACTACCTGTCACGACGGCTATCCCTATGATCATGGGTGCAAACATTGGTACTACGGTTACCAATACACTAGTAAGTTTAGGTCACGTTCGTTGCAACACTGAGTTTAAGCGTGCGTTTGCTAGCGCGACGATCCATGACTTCTTTAACCTACTAGCCGTTGCTATCTTCCTTCCTTTGGAAATGATGTTTGGCATTCTAGAAAAGATCTCTAACTGGCTTGTTTCACCAATGCTTTCAACGGGTGATATGAGCATGAAGGGGCTAGACTTTATCAAACCAATTACCAAGCCTGTCGTTTCTGCTATTCAAGAGCCACTAAGCTCATTTGGTAGTGTGACTGGTGGTGTTCTGTTGATTGCTCTAGGTATCGCAACTATCTTCGTAGCAATTACGGTAATGGGTAAATTGATGAAGAGCCTAATGGTTGGTCGTGCACGTGAGATTCTTAAGAACGCAATTGGTCGTGGTCCACTACACGGTATCGCGTCAGGCTCAATCGTTACGATCCTTGTGCAGTCTTCATCAACAACGACTAGCCTTATGGTTCCGCTTGTTGGTTCAGGTGCGCTGAAAGTTCGTGATGTTTATCCATTTACTTTAGGTGCCAACATCGGTACATGTATCACTGGCCTACTAGCAGCGACAGCCGTTTCTGGAGAATACGCAGTATTCGCACTGCAAATCGCGCTGGTACACCTTGTGTTTAATATCATGGCAACCGTATTTATCTTCGGTATTCCTTTCTTGAGAGAGCTGCCAGTGAAAGGCGCAGACTATATCTCAGATATGGCCATCAAAAATAAAGCCGTTGTCGCCGGTTACCTTGCTTCTATCTTTGTTGTGATTCCAGGCACTATTCTAGCGCTAACAGCTTAGATACACAGTTTGATTAAAAGGCCCAGCTACATTTAGCTGGCCTTTTGCTATCTAGAAATCACCATAATCATAATCGAAGTCGTCATAGTGCTCGATCAAGTCAGCGTCGTTGATATCATCCCAATAGTAGTAGCGATCGTAATAATAGTCATAATATGGATCGCCAACGTAATAGGTCTTAATGCGCTTATCCTCTGTCCAAAGGTAGTAGTTTGAAGCCTTCAGTACTGGGACCTTGAGTTTCTGTTGCCCAACAGTAATAGAAGACATACCCTCGATTACACCGACAAATGTCATTGATTTACCTTGAGTAAATACTTTGGGATCTAAAAATCTGTCGACCTTGACGACAAATCGTTGGCTGCCCTGCAGGGTCGTTATCTGGACGGCCTTTTGAGTCCAATTCAAATTGACTGATCTGTAGTTCACTCGCGCCGGAGGTTGAATGAGCCAAATTTGCTATCACCCCACCCCATCTCGCAGGCTGACCGACATAAGGTGTGGCCTCTTCCATGACTTGAGCAAACCCAACCAATAGCTTCTCGTCGGCGACTTTGACTTCATCAGGCGTACTACTGCATCCTATCAATATCAGACTTAACACCATCCCTAAAAATCGCATATTCCCTCTCCATTACTGCTTTTATTCAAGTATGAGTGACTTATTTGCCCCCCTGCAAGTCTCTCATGACCCTCTTTCCTTTATATTATTAACGATACTATCAATGGTGAAAATCTATTCACCTTCGTCAATTGACTGCAACAATAAACACACTTGAAACTAACCAAGGTTTGACGATGTGTTACTTATAATAACCAATTCAATTACTTAGGATAATAGGTAAATTCATCAATCAAGAAACAAACCATGAAACTTAAACTCTTTGCCCTCGCTTTACTCCTTTCTTCACCTAGTTATGCCTACTACTGTGATCAAACCGCTGAAGGCGCTATTGATGGTGCTGTTGATGGCGCCATTACCGGAGCTGTCGTTGGCGGTATCGTTGACGGGGGATCTGGCGCAGCAGCTGGTGCTGCTATTGGCGGCGGTGCTGGCGCGGTTGCAGGTACCGTTGACGGTGCCTACGATGAAGGCGCCTGTGAAGTAGCGACAGAAGTTGCCGTAGAGGAAGATATCGTCGAAGAGGAAATTATCGAGGATGCTTATTACGACTAAGCGCTTACATCGTGATTTAACGTTTAAGGCAGAGTAACATTCCCCTCGTTACTGCCTTTTTAGCCCCACAGCAGGTTTCTTTAGTGAGAGATAAAATCAGCTGGTAGCGCTTGTTTAAAACAATCAGGCCGAGCAATGCTCGGCCTGTGTATTAGACTGAAAATGGGTATCGAATGGGTTCGTGGCACTCGTAGCCTTCCACTTCAAAGTCATCCAGCGTTACCCAAGTTTCTAAGTCCTCAAGGGTCTTAATCTTAGGATTAATTCGGAACGTCGGAGCGGCCAATGGTTCACGCTTTAATTGAACATCTCGCATCAGTTCCAACTGGTCTTCATAAATATGCGCGTTCACGATCTTGTGGAATGCTTGCCCCGGTTTCTTGCCTGTTATCTGAGCCATAATCGCTAAGAACACATAAACTTGAACCATGTTGAAGTTTAGGCCAAGCGGGACGTCACACGAGCGCTGCGTACTGTTCAGATACAAGGTATCTCCCAATAGCGAGAAGTGATGACTGTACATGCATGGGCGCAAACACCCCATATGAAACTCACCTGGGTTATAGAAATTTAGGATCTCACCACGATCGTCAACACCTTTACTTAGGTCGTCTACTATCTTACGAAGTTGGTCTATGTGACCACCATCTGGCTTAGCCCATGCGCGACCTTGTACACCGTAGACGCGCCCCATATCGTCCTCACCTTTACGGTAAGGATTATTCAGCCACGCATCGTTTAAGTTCGCGTTAGCATCCCACGTTTTGGTTCCCAGTTTACGAAAATCTTCCGCGTTATCGTAACCACGAATGTATCCCAGAAGCTCCGCAACAGCCGCTTTCCAGAAACTCTTTCTTGTGGTGACAAGAGGAAATGCGTTGTTGGCGACATCATAGGTAAGATCAGCGTTGATTACCGTCAAACAGCGCTTACCTGTACGCTCATTTTCAATCCAAACACCTTCGTCAACGATTCGCTGACATAAGTCTAAATACTGCTTCACGACAATTCCTATTACTTCGATACTTTTTGTAGTTTAGGTCCGTTAACCTTGTATGCCCACGCAATCATTAGCGCACCAATGATGATCATCGGAGAAGACAGGATTTGGCCCATAGAAATAAAGCCACCAAACAGTCCTAACTGCGCATCAGGTTCACGTACGAACTCGACCAAGAATCTAAATGTACCATAACCAAGAAGGAATAAACCTGACACAGCCCCTTCTGGACGCGGTTTCTTGATAAACCAATTCAAAATCAAGAATAGCACCACTCCCTCTAACGCAAATTCGTAAAGTTGAGATGGGTGGCGTGGAAAAGGTCCACCATTTGGGAAGATGATCGCCCAAGGCACGTCGGTCACACGGCCCCAGAGTTCACTGTTCATGAAGTTGCCTAGACGCCCCATACCAAGCCCAAAAGGAACAAGAGGTGCGATGAAGTCGGCAACATTGAAAAACGTGCGTCCATTCTTTTTGCCGTACCAGAACATGGCGGTAATGACACCTAACAAGCCACCATGGAATGACATGCCTCCGGTCCAAACTTTAAACAAATAAAGTGGGTCACGCAGCAGTTCATCAAAACCATAAAAAAGAACATACCCAATACGACCACCAAGCACTACCCCAAGGAAGCCCGCAAACAACAGATCAGACACTTGCTCTCGCGTCCATCCTGAGTTTGGCTTATCTGCTCTGCGATTAGCTAACCACATCGCAAATGCAAAACCGACAAGATACATCAAGCCGTACCAACGAATAGAAATGGGACCTAATTCAACGAGAACCGGGTCGATATTAGGAAACTGGATATATCCCTGAGACATAAAACGCTCACTTATCAGGTTTAAATATTGAGATTAAAACATCATTGAAAATGCAACGAATAATAAGAAGACTGCAAAAATCTTCTTTAGTTTCGGTGTTGGCATGGTTGTCGCCAATTTTGCACCAAATTTCGTTGTTAACATTGAAGTGGCAGCAATGGAGAGCAAAGCAGGCAAGTAGACATAACCGACACTGTATTCCGGCAGTCCTTGTGCTTTAGCGCCATGCAAAATAAAGCCAACCATACCTGCGATCGCGATCACACAACCACATACTGAAGAAGAGCCTACCGCTTTTCTCATCTCAACGCCATGTTTACTAAGAAAAGGCACTGACATCGAACCTCCACCTATTCCAGCTAAGCTCGACACCATCCCAATCCCTGCACCGCAACATGTGGTAATGAATGGACTAGGAAGGCTCCGCGTTGATTGTGATTTGATTGACAGAAACATCTGTATCGCCAGTAACAATACAATGACAGCAAATACTTTGGGTAGATAATGAGAAGGAATCCACTCTGCAACATTGGAGCCCGCAAACCCGCCTATGACCACGCCAGGCATAAGCCACTTGATCACAAACAAATCAACATTCCCCAACTTAAGGTGGTTAAGCGCTGACGAGCCCGATGTGATAATGATAGAGGCCAACGAGGTTGCCAGCGCAATATACATAACCATATCACTTGCAATGCCAAATTTAGGTAGGATAAACGCCAGCGCAGGGACAACAATGAGCCCCCCACCAATACCGAGTAATCCGGACATGGTGCCGACTACTGCGCCAAGGCACAATAGCAATAAGATCAGTTCGTAGTTCACATGTATTCCAAAGGGTTTATTTAGGACTTACCTGCTCGGATAAAGCCAGCTAGTCCTTTATCCTCAAAGTAATCACGCATTTGATTATAAATGGTTTCACCATAAGGTTGCATCAATGCTTTGTCAGCAAGTAGTTTAAGTTCTTGCTGTGAGGTTTGTCTGAGTAAATATTTCACTTTCGCAACGTTCGAGGTGTTCATACTTAACGTATCGTATCCCAACCCAACCAGCAGTAGAGCACCAATCGGGTCACCTGCTAACTCACCACAAACACAAACGGGGAGATGATACGACTGACACGTTTCAAATATATGTTTCATCGCCGCTAAGACTGACGGATGCAGTGTTTCGTAGATATCAGCGACTTGAGCATTGTTGCGGTCAACAGCCAATAGATATTGTGTTAGGTCGTTGGTACCAACCGAGACAAAGTCCACCTTCTGGGCCATAAACGGCAAAAGATACAACATGGAAGGGACTTCGATCATCACACCAATTTCTGGACGTTTTACCTTCGGATGCTCTGTAGACACTTCCTGATAAGCTTGTTCAATAAGGGCTGTCGCCCCATCAAGCTCTTGAACCGACGACACCATAGGCAAAAGAATGCTCAGGTTATCTAGCCCTTCACTTGCCCTAAGCATGGCGCGCAGCTGGATCAAGAAAATATCAGGATGATCGAGAGTGAAACGGATACCTCGCCAACCTAAGAAAGGATTATCCTCATCAATGGGTAGGTAAGGTAAAGGTTTGTCTCCACCAATATCGAGTGTACGCATCACCACACGCTTGGTGGGATAAGCACCGAGTACCGAACGATACTGATGTACTTGCTCTTCTTCTGATGGGAACTGTTGTTGAAGCAAAAACGAGATTTCGGTTCGGTACAGTCCTACTCCATCAACATTCCTGTTCAAAGAGATACTGGTATCCGCACTCAGGCCTGCATTGAGTAATATTTGTATACGCCGACCATCACTAGTACAGCCTTCTAGATCAACCGTCTGTTCGACCATCCGAGACAACTCGGTTTCTTCTGTGACAAGCTCTTGGTATTCAAGCAGTAACTCGCTGCTAGGATCTGGGAAAATTTCACCGCTGTAGCCGTCGACGATCCCTATTTTGCCACTCAATCGCTCAGGGTTGGTGTTCACCCCCATAACGGCAGGTATGCCCATCGCTCTAGATAAAATCGCCGCATGAGAGTTAGCAGCCCCTTCTAAAGAGACCACAGCCAATAATTGCTCTTTTGGAACAGAAGCAAGAATTGATGCCGTAAGCTCACGCACTACCAGAATGACAGGCTCATTGAACTCGTGAATAGGCTGTTCAGTATGATGTAGGAAAAACAGCAAACGTTG
>ASHK01000048.1 GCA_000695745.1 Vibrio madracius
GGAGTGGTCTGATTCGCCTTCTCTCCGGTGAAATCGGGGTCAATTGCACTCAACTAACTGGCCGCTTACACAAACAGGGGTACCTGCATCAGTAGCAGATTGGCGCAGCGTTGCAAAGGATTCGGTGAGGCTGAGCGTCCCATCAAAGCACAATATGATGCTTTACGTTTACAAGGGGTCGGTGAGTGTTGCGAATAAAAGTTTGAATCAGGGCGAACTTGCACTAGTTTCAAAAGGAGACGTACTAGAGATAACCGCGTCTTCGGAATCTGGAGTTTTAGTCTTCGTTGGTGAACCGATCAATGAACCCATCGTTCACTACGGACCTTTTGTCATGAATAGTATGCAAGAGATTCAGCAGGCAATTAATGACTATAACTCGGGTGTGTTCGACAGTTACTAAACAATCCGAACGATAGATTTGTATTTGACACCTCAATCCACTGCCTGTGTGTCACGCATCGACGAGATCGTCGATGCGTTCTTTTTTCTAGAGTATCGTCACTACAAGCTAAAGTCAGTAAAGCTGGCGCTTTACATTGTAAATCTTATAAGTACTCACACAGATAAGCCGTGGCCTGTTCTACCTTTAAATCAAAACTAGAGTCACCCGCCACATTAAAGTACTCACCTGCCGAATAGGTTTTCCACTCTTCCTCTCCAGCAAGGCGCACCGTTAAGGCTCCTTTCACTACCGTCATTTTCTCAGGTGCGGCGGTTCCGAATGTGTATTCACCGATTGCCATGACACCAACACTGCTCTCGCCATCTGCTTGAGTAAAGCCGAGTGATTTTACAGTACCTTCGAAATATGTGTTTTCTTTAATCATTTTTGACTTCCTTGTTAGTCAATCATCGTAAAAACATGGTTTTACCTCACAACTTGTCGTAAAACAAGAGAATGATCAAATGCTAAGATCATTTGGTATAAATAAGTAACATGACTCAACAAGGTTCTGATATGTCAGATAAAGCAACTCGAGTACCTACGCATCGCATTAGTCGATTTGGTAAATTGGCGTCTCTTGCGACGCGAGTGACAGGTGCGATGGTGACAGAGGGGGCGAAACAACTGGCTCAAGGCAAACGTCCCATCGCGAAAGACTTATTGCTCACCCCTAGCAATGTGAAGCGTGTCGCTGACCAATTAGCCCATTTGCGAGGTGCGGCAATGAAAGTTGGCCAGCTTATGTCTATGGACGCGGGCGATCTGATCAGCCAGAGCTCGCTGACATTCTTGCGCGTTTACGCTCTGACGCCTCTCCTATGCCAGCAAAACAGCTTGCAGCCGTGCTAACCCAAGAGTTAGGTAGCAATTGGAAGCACAACTTTATCGAGTTTAATTTTAAACCATAGCCAGCGCTTCGATTGGTCAAGTTCATCAAGCTCACTCAGACGACGGCACAAAATTAGCGATTAAGGTTCAATATCCAGGTATTAAACAAAGCATTGATAGCGACGTCGACAACGTAGGCACTCTGCTCAATGTCGTTGGTTTAATCCCAAAAGGCGTCGATTATCGGGCTTACTGGAGGAGGCCAAAAAACAACTTCACGCTGAAGCCGACTACCTTCTAGAGGCTCAGTTATTAGAGCAATATCATGACTATTTACGAGACAATCCCAATTTCATTCTGCCTGTCGTTCAAAAAAACCTAACCACCGATAGTGTGTTAGCGATGACGTATGTATCAGGCTCTCCCATAGAATCACTTATCAATGCAGACCAGGACACCCGAGATCGTGCCATGCACTTGTTGTTGGAACTGCTGTTCAAAGAGATATTTGAGTTTAAGATGGTGCAAACGGATCCCAACTTTGCCAACTTTCTTTTCAACTCAGAGCAACAAAAAATTGTATTGCTCGATTTTGGCGCGACCCGTAATTACAGTGACACCATCAGCGATGGGTATCGCCTTGCTTTCAGCGCGATTCTAAACAGTGATACTCAGCGCCTAGATAAAGCGCTGCAACAGATTGGTTTCTTTAATCAAGACATTCTTCTAGAACAAAAAAAGGCCATCTTCGACCTTGTTACGCTGGCGTGTGAACCCCTAATGACCTCCGGCCTTTATGACTTTGGTCATAGTAATTTGGCTCAGCGCCTCAGCCAAGCGGGTACTGTGCTTAGCATGGAGAAAGACTATTGGCACACGCCACCTGCTGATGCTCTATTCTTACACCGTAAAATTGGTGGACTCTATCTTTTAGCCGCCAGACTAAAAGCACGCGTGAACGTACAAGCTTTGTTTTCACCTTATATTGTTGGCTGATCGTCATAGCGGCGTCACAGACAATAATGTGTTACAAACAATCAGTACATTTATAAATAGTCACGTTTTATTCTCAAGTAATCCACGTTTTTGCCGATACCATCTATAGATCCACAAGGAAGTGCTTGAATGACAAAATTAGGCAAAACATCCAACATCAAAGACGCTTTGGTCATCGCCACAATCTTGGCGATGTCGATTATACTGGCATCTGTACTCGGTTTTGCTTTTTACACCAGCCATCAAAAGCACATTTCCCCAAGTCGGGTCTATGGCAACTGGATTGAAATTGGCGCGCCTAAACAAAGCACAGAGATCCTATCGTTTACCGACTACGGTGCGTTGCGTAATCACAGGCTAATCGCGACCTCTTTCGAGTTTGATGGACGTATTGTCACGCTAGAAACTGGCAGTGGCATGTGGGTGTACGAGCGCGTGGGAACACCTCGTTCGCCTCAGTTGAGAAGAATTACCCCAGCTTTGCCACCACAACGGTTTATTTTCGAGGCTTCGAACATACTGTTCCAATGGACGGTTACAGCCACGGACAAAATAGACGCTCTGCACTGAGTGAACACTTTTCGACCAAATAACAGCAGTTAGCCTATCTTGACTATCAATCAAGATATTTAAAACGGCTGTCTTTACATCACATTATGACAGTTCTCTGAATTACAACGCTTGATATTTTACTATGATAGCGCCTTTTACAATTGACCCAGCCAATAGTATGAATATCGTATCAACAAAAGAATCCAAAATCGCAGGCATGCTATGTCTTGCTGTCTTTGCTTCCCTTACATTCATCATGTCGCTGGTGTTTTATCCAAGCCAATTGACGACTGTTGTATCAGGAGCGATTGGATCGCTCATGCAAAACCTGACCTATTCCGCAGGCCACCAAGGCTTTTTGATTTCGCTGACTGCGCTTATATTGCTTACTGCATGGCAGCGTCGTCGGGCGAACAATAATCTACATCTATTGATACAATTAGGATTGCTGCTTGTTTTGAGCTTTGGGGCAAAAACCGTGCTAAAGGAATTGACCCAAAGTCCTCGACCATACACAGAAACACTGACAGAACTGCAAGTTATCGACTCTCCACCCAGTTTTTATAACCTCACTGTTGATGAGAAAAACGACAGAATTCATCAAGTAGATGACCAAGTTAGCAAATGGCGCACGAAGCATTGGATTGGTGAGACTGACTATTCATTTCCATCTGGGCATACTATTTTCGTCTCAATCTGTGTGCTTTTTTTTGGTGGACTCTTTGCCAGTCAAGGCCGTTATGCCTTATCAGCCTTAGTCATTACTTGGGCTGTCGGCGTTGCGGCAAGCCGTTTGTGGTTAGGCATGCATCGACCTGTTGACTTGTTTGCATCGATGGTATTTGCTCTGATCCTTTACATTAGCATTCCTTCTCGCTACCCAATACTCGATAAGGTGCTGTCTAAAATTAAAAATCGCTAGAGACTGCACGAAATTTCCATTATTATCGAAATACTAATTTTGGAGAGTGTTGTATGCAAATAGAAGTCGCGGCAAAAGCCTTAAAAGAACTCGGCCACGCTACTCGCTTGGCGATATACAGACAGGTTGTGAGAGCGGGACACAAAGGAACACCCGTCGGTGAGATTCAAGATAGATTGAATATCCCAGGCTCTACGTTGTCACACCATATCTCAAGTCTGGCGTCCGCAAATCTGATTCAGCAACGCAGAGAAGGTAGAACCTTATATTGTGTGGCTAACTATGAACATCTAAACGGTGTCATTAGCTTTTTACAAGACGAGTGTTGTATCGACGAATCTTGTTGATCTCTCAGTTTAGGCTTTACGCAGACGTAAAGCCTTACTTCTTATTATTAAGACTTATCCTCAATACCTCCCGCTCCGTTTAGCCATAATCCGCTGTGGTTCGTACAGTTTAACTACGACCAAACGGAGATGTGTCCATGAAAGCCTCAAAGGCAGCCGATTATTCCGGCAGCACACTGCTCACCTTGTTTATGTTGATAACCTTTGGAATCACCGCGGTTGTGGTGTTGTTTGTTATCGATCGCGAAGCAGAAAAAACCATCGCTAATCTTCAATCGAATAGCGCTCAAATAGAGATCCAAGCTGCCAAAAACTTTATGGATCAGTTTTTTATTGCAACCGATATGCACATCTCTCATCTAGTCGAAGAACCCGCTATTTTGGCGGCCGTGAGCAACAATCTAGACTCTAGTGCGGCCCGCCATCATGACCACTCGAGTCATCAACATTCCCACGCTAGCGGAGCACCTCACAACGAGACCGATGTCTTCAAACATCTGCACCAATTTCACCTCTCAAATGTAGAGGTAAAGTTCTGCTTATTTAATGCCTCAGGTGATGTCCTATTTAACACGCTTCCACAAGAGGGTCCTATCGAGCAACGAATCAAGCTGTTAGACCAAATCAAAACCAGTGCAAGCAGAGAAACGGTCTATTTGCTCAGAGCGGAAAACGGCCGGAAAATCATTAAGTTCTTTAAAACTATCTACTCAGACAAGCAACTGAAAGGCGTGGTGGTTGGCGCGTTTCCTTATTTCAGCGATGGTTTTTTTAGTAAACTGAACCACAACAACTCGCGTTGGTTTTCCTTAACTCAACCTGGATCTAATTGGAGCGAAACCCCACCCGGAGATAATTGGAAAGTCGAA
>ASHK01000049.1 GCA_000695745.1 Vibrio madracius
AATGTTTGTACTTGTCAGTAGTGCAGCTATCGCTATCGCTTTTTTGTTCATTGTTTCACTCCAAATTCTGATGGAGCTATCATGAGTTGAGCTATGTCGAATTAAAGTCGAATACGATGACAATATTGATTATTCTATTTGTGGCTTGTTGAACGTCATTTTTTGTCGCCAATGGCTAATAACGACCTCCTCCTTTTTGACATTAATTTGATGTCAAAAAAGTTAGCCTATCTCATTTAGTTGGGAGTCAATTGAGATGCTTAGAAATAACAGAATTTTAGTTGTAGAAGATAACCTTGAGCTTCAAGGGATTCTTGTCAGACTTTTTGGAAGTTAAAGGGGCAATTGCAGACTTTGCCACAGATGGTGAGCTGGGTCTTGAGTTAGCAACGGACGGTAATTTTGACGCCATCATACTCGATGTCATGCTACCGAAACTTGATGGTATGCAGGTTGCAACCAAGTTACGTGAGAACGGAATTAGTACACCTATTCTTATGCTCACTGCCCTAAATGGACAAGAAGATCTACTCAATAGCTTTGATTCAGGAGCCGATGATTTTGTGAGTAAACCGTTTCAGTTTCCTGAGCTTGAGGCAAGGTTAATCGCGTTAATAAAGCGCGCTCAGGGCCTAGTTGCGAAACAGGTTTTAACTTATGGGGACATCACTATTGATGAAAAAAAATTGTGTGCTACGAGACAAGGACGAGCGCTTAATTTAAGCGCAATCCCGTTTCAAATTCTAAGAGCGCTTGTCAAGGCAGAAGGTGGCGTCGTCAGTCGTGAGTATTTAATCCATCTATTATGGCAAGATGACTCTCCAGACAACGATGTGCTACGCAGTCATATTTATCTGTTGAGAAGCATTGTTGACAAACCTTTCGAGTTTTCGATGCTTAAGACCGTACCTAAACAAGGTTTTCAGCTGGTTTTAAATAAGGAATAACGAGGCATACGAACCATGAAATTGCATTTACGACGTGGCAACTCCATTGAGGATGTGCGTATTCGTACGCTTCGTCTATTTACTGGTATCGCTTTTGCTTCTTCAATTTTTGTGTTCTTAGCCTTTTCAATCCGTTTAGTTGTGCAAGAAGAAGATCAATTTAAGCAACATTTAATGTCCTTCAAAGACGTCGCAGAACAGTTTTATCACCAAAACCCTACCGAGCATTTAAAGCTTTCCGATTCTATTACCGCATACTACAGCCTTAACAGCGCCCCAAAAGCAGTTAAAGATGCAGCACCGATAGAAGCTGAAACCATCGATCGCCTTCGTTATCCAATCCAACTTTCTGATTCTGAAACGATTGAGGGCGGTGTGGTTGTCTATCATTTTGAATTTGAACACGAAGGAAAAACCATTCCCGCCTACCTTGTTATTGAATCTACAGGGATGGATAGATTAATCGATAGCTGGGATGTGTTAATGGTGATCTCCACACTGTTGATGCTCTTTCTCGTCGTCATTCTGCGTTTGGTATTGAAGCGGGTGTTTGAGCAATTAATGCAACCTATCAGTGATTTAACACAGCAACTTTCTTTGCATAATACTGAATTTTCGGTTTCCGCTAAGTCCGTCGATGAACTGCAACTTTTAACAGAACACCTCAATAGTTTTTCTAAGATGAAAGACAGGTTAGCACGACAAGAACTGATGTTCGCAAAATACGCCAGTCACGAGCTAAAAACTCCTATTGCTGTTGTTCTTGGCGCAGCTAACTTGCAAGCAATGAAGCCAAAAGATAGTGAATTTCAAGCGAAACAGCGTGAGCGTATTCTCTTAGCAACTCATAGAATGAAAGATACTGTGGAAGCATTGCTTAGCATCGTCAAACAAGAAAATGCCACCGACTCTCAAGAAACGGTCATCACCGTTGACAACCTTGATCTGAGCAAGTGTCAACAGCAACTCCCAAATTCAGTGACATTGACCGTTAACGTAGCGCCAGAGACGACGCTCAATATGCCGCAAATCTTGATTGATATGGTGCTAAAAAACTATATCGACAATGCGATTCGTTTTACTCAGCAAGGGGAAATCCAGGTTGATATATGCTCTGATTCTCTATCCGTCACAGACCCTGGAACAGGCATTACCGACAATGCACAAACAGAGCACGGCTTGGGCTTAGTCATTGTCGAGCGAATTGGTAAGAGTTACGGTTGGCGCTCTACATTAGTCAATAGGCCAGAAGATCAAGGGCCTGGGTGTATTGCGTGTTTTTCAAAGTTAGAACCTAGCCACTCACAACACTAGAAAAATACGAGAACAAAACCCTTATTATCGGATTAGAGCGCTGATAATCGGGGCGAAATGTCGCCCGATCATTCTGAGTACTGGTTAACGCGCACTCAGCATTTGGAAAGTAATGTTAGCGGCATTGTGCGCGGTTGCTTTTTTCAAGTCCTCATAAATCAGCTCAGCAGAGCCATCTGCCTTATCTGAAATGGTGCGGATAACGACATATGGAACATCAAACGCTTGAGCAACTTGGCCTAATGCGGCGCCTTCCATTTCGACAGCCATAGCCGAAAACTCTTGATGGATTTGATTAACGACCTGCTTGTCGGCAATAAACTGGTCGCCAGAAGCGATAATGCCCTTAAATACTTGGTCTTGACCGAGAACCGTCACTGCAGCGTCATAGGCACGTGTTTGAAGTTTTTCATCAGCAAAGAAAAAACGGTCCGCTTGTTCTGGCAATAGTCCTTTTGGTCGGTCGAAAGCAGTCAAGTCAACGTCATGTTGAACCAACTTGGTTGAAATCACCACATCTAATGGGTCAACGCGCGGGTCGCTAGCACCAGCGATGCCAGTGAAAATAAGTTGGTCAACTCCGAAATGCTGAATCAGTAAGGTGGTTGTGAGTGCCGCATTAACTTTACCAACACCGGACTTAGTCACAATCACGTTTTGATCTGCCAATTGTCCTTGGTGAAATTGGTGGTTGGCAATCGTAACGACGCGGTGATCTGTGATTTT
This sequence comes from Vibrio madracius, assembly GCA_000695745.1. GTDB lineage: Bacteria > Pseudomonadota > Gammaproteobacteria > Enterobacterales > Vibrionaceae > Vibrio > Vibrio madracius. The sequence goes on from ASHK01000049.1 coordinate 2,988, forward strand.
CGGCAGTAGCGCTTCAATCTCTACATCCATTGCACCAACAATACCAGTAATTGGCGCGGGCGCAGCAAAAAGGGTTGGCGCAATCGCAAAAGCTGCCAAGAAAGTTGTTAACGTTTTCATCATCATAATTTATCGTTCTTGAATAAGATATTGAGCACCATCACATTGTGGCGCACGGAGTTTACATGCGTCCGACAAGCTAGGCAATCGTTTGCTTTGTGCAAAAGCGTTGTTTGCTCGTACTTTGTTCAGCGTCAAGTATCACTGCGTTAGAAGAGACATTCAGCACGTCGTGAAGCTGATTTACGTGACTTAGTCGAATATTTTCAGTCACCTACACGCGGTGGGAGATTCTCACTTTCGTGAGAATGACGTTTAAAATAAGGTGTGACAAAAAGGAAGGGGGGTAGAGCATTACTGTCCATCTCTGAGCTCGCTGTTGTGGCAGGCTCTGATCTGCCCCCTTTCGTATTTCAAACCATTCCCCAAATTACCGTCATTCCCTTGAAAAAGGGAATCTCGCACAACGCGTTGAAGACCTAATTTCCCCTAAATTTTCAGTAAACTACACGCTTCAGTAGATCTTCGTTTTCACGAAGATGACGGTCTAATTGAGATTGTAAGGTGGACACAGGCTGGTAGAAGGAGATGTGTTGAAGTCTTCACGGTTGGCACTTCGGAACTCAGAAGTGTCCCTTTTCGGGTTTTAAATTACCTTAAGAATTGTTGTCATCTCCTTGAAAAAGAGCTCTCAACTCAGCGCGTTGAAAAAGTTAAATTA
>ASHK01000050.1 GCA_000695745.1 Vibrio madracius
CGATGGGAGAAGCCGCGTTAGAAGAAGCAGGAGTGTCGCAGCAACTATTGCGTCTTTCTGTTGGACTGGAAGATGCCACTGACCTAATTGACGATTTACAACAAGCATTTGATAAAGCGAAAACATTCCAAGGATAAGTTGAGTTATGAGTACCACACCCACTCCGACCAAGAAGCAACTACATAAATTTGGCGGCAGTAGCTTAGCTGACCCTGAGTGTTATCGTCGTGTCGTTTCTATTCTTAAAGATTATTCACACAGCGAAGATCTTATTGTGGTGTCTGCCGCGGGAAAAACCACAAACCGTTTAATCGAGTTTCTCGATGCGCTCAATAAAGATGGTCGTATTGCTCACGAGCACCTTCAATCTTTAAGGCAGTTCCAAATCGAGCTGGTTCGTGAGTTGTTGCAAGGTGATGACGCTGAACAGCTTGTCTCTTTGCTCAGCGATGAGTTTAGTACTCTAGGTGAATTGAGCTATCCCCTAAATGATGCGCAGCGTGCGGCCGTATTGGGCCACGGTGAAGTGTGGTCTTCACGATTGCTTGCAGCACTTTTACGCCAATCGGACCTACCGGCAGTCGCACAAGACGCACGAGCTTTCTTGCGGGCAGAATTTGGTACCCAGCCAGAAGTGGATCGTGCCAAGTCCTATGCTCTGATTAAAGATGTGTTAGCTCAGCATGCGCATCACCGCATTGTGATCACAGGTTTTATGGCACAAAGCGATGAAGGCGACACAGTATTGCTAGGGCGCAACGGTTCTGATTATTCGGCGACGGTGATTGGAGCACTTGCTGAGGTCTCTTGCGTGACCATTTGGAGTGACGTTGCGGGTGTCTACAGCGCTGATCCTCGAGTCGTAAGCGATGCTTGTTTGTTGCCATTACTCCGTTTGGATGAGGCAAGCGAGTTAGCTCGATTAGCCGCTCCTGTACTACATAGCCGCACCCTTCAGCCAGTGGCACAAAGCGTAATGGATTTAAACTTGCGTTGCAGCTATCAACCTGAATCAGGCTCTACTCGAATAGAGCGTGTTCTGGCCTCTGGACGTGGTGCTAAAATTATTACCTCGTTAGATGAAGTGCTGTTGATCGACCTCGCGTTTGCTAGTGGCCATGACTTTGAACGAGCGCAAAATGAAGTACTGAATGGACTAAAACGCGCGCAGCTTGAACCGTTAGCGTTTGAAGCGCAGTCTGATCAGGCTCGTTTGCGTCTTGCGTACACCGCCGAAATTGCCTCAGGAGCACTCAATGAGTTGCAAGATTTAGCGATTGAAGCCGAGATTAAGCTCAGAGAAGGGTATTCCATGTTGGCTGCTGTAGGCGCTGGCGTGACTAAGAATGCCAACCATTGTTTTGGTTTTTATCAGCAGCTTAAACACGCACCGGTAGAGTTTTTCTCCGAAGCTGAATCTAAGTTAAGTCTTGCGGCTGTGTTGAGAAATCGGATATCCAACCTCTGCTTAAGTCAGTACACACCCAGTTGTTCCAAGCTCAAAAACGCGTTGCGGTCGCTTTATGTGGTAAAGGTAACATTGGCTCTAGCTGGTTGGCATTATTTAAAGAGCAAAAAAGCGAGTTAGAAAAACGTCGTGGAATGAGTTTTAACTTGGTTGCGGTTGTAGATAGCCAAACCTATTGGTTTGATGACCAAGGCATCAATGAACAGACGGTCTTGGCGCGCTATGAAGATGAAGCGGTCGTATACCAAGGTGATATTTGGCTGCAGCAACTTGCTAACCTTCAAGGTTATGACGAAGTTGTGGTTCTCGATGTTACTGCAAGCCCTGCGCTTGCCGCGCAGTATCAAAGCATCGCTGAAAATGGCATGCACCTAATTTCTGCCAACAAGGTGGCAGGTTCTGCGCCTAGTGTGAGCTACCACGCTGTACAAGATGCGTTCTCGAAAA
>ASHK01000051.1 GCA_000695745.1 Vibrio madracius
GCCACCGCGTTCAGCGCGTTCCGGCGACCGAGTCTCAAGGCCGTGTTCACACTTCAGCTTGTACCGTTGCGGTTATGGCTGAAATCCCAGAAGCAGAGATCCCAGAGATCAAAGCCGCGGATCTTAAAATCGATACCTTCCGTGCTTCAGGCGCGGGTGGTCAGCACGTTAATACCACCGACTCTGCTATTCGTATTACTCACTTACCAACAGGTACAGTGGTTGAGTGTCAAGACGAGCGTTCTCAGCACAAAAACAAAGCGAAAGCGATGTCGGTTCTAGCAGCGCGTATTATTGCTGCAGAAGAAGCGAAGCGTGCAGCAGAAGTATCAGACACTCGCCGCAACCTATTAGGCTCAGGTGATCGTAGTGACCGTATTCGTACTTATAACTACCCACAAGGCCGAGTTTCTGATCATCGCATCAACTTGACGTTATATCGTCTGTCTGAAGTGATGGAAGGGGATCTACAGTCTCTTGTTGATCCTGTTCTGCAGGAACACCAAGCTGACCAACTTGCGGCTCTTGCGGAGCACAACTAATCCATGACGGTGGATAAGTCTATTGAAGCGGTGCTCAAACGAGCATCGCTTATTCTTTCTGAGTCTGGTAGTGAATCTCCTTCACTTGATGCCGCGGTCTTATTGTGTCATGTTCTCGAAAAGCCACGCAGTTATCTTCTGACCTGGCCGGAAAAAGCATTGACGCCCGAAGAGGAGCAGCAGTTCGATACACTGTTGACTCGTCGCATTGCCGGTGAACCTGTGGCGTATATTCTCGGTGAGCGTGAGTTCTGGTCACTACCTTTAAACGTCGCACCTAGTACGCTGATCCCAAGACCCGATACAGAACGTCTAGTCGAGCTTGCGCTGGATAAAGCCCTTACACATGAAGGTGATATTCTGGATCTGGGTACAGGCACCGGAGCCATTGCATTGGCACTGGCTTCAGAACTGAAATCCCGCTCAGTTATGGGCGTGGATTATCAAGTGGAGGCCGTAGAACTCGCTCGAAGCAACGCGACCAAACTCAACATTAGCAATTGTCAGTTTGCACAAGGAAGTTGGTTTGAGCCTATCGATCTTGTGCACAAATTTAGCGTAATTGTTTCCAATCCCCCTTACATTGACGAAAATGATCCCCATCTATCTCAAGGTGATGTTCGATTTGAGCCATCTACTGCATTAGTAGCAGACAATAATGGGCTAGCCGATATTGAAACGATTACGGCTCAAGCGCCGAACTATTTGCAAGTTGGCGGATGGTTGTTGTTTGAGCATGGCTTTGAGCAAGGACAAGCAGTAAGAGATATCTTGGCAAGTAATGGCTTTTGCCATGTTGCCACGGAACAAGATTACGCAGGCAATGACCGTGTGACACTGGGACAATGGAACCCATAACATAAATACAATAAAGAGAAAGAGAGAAGCAGCATGTATGAAGGACTAAAGCATTTTCACTTGATGACCATTGCCATTTCGGTAGTGTTACTATCAGTACGATTTGGTTTATTGGTGGCTAACTCACCAAAGGTAAATCATCCATTTTTAAAACGCTTCCCTCACATTAACGATTCACTATTACTGTTATCAGGCATCGGTCTGATCGCAATCACAGGTTTTGTACCATTTACGGCTGCAGCGCCGTGGATGACCGAAAAAGTTACCTGTATTTTGGCCTATTTTGCGTTGGCATTCTTTACAATTAAATTGGCAAAGAACAACTTATTGAGAACATGTGCGTTTTTGGGCGCATTAGGATGGTTAATGATGGCAGCGAAAATTGCCATGCTGAAAACACCATTCCTTATGGGGTAAGTCATGATTGAACTGTTTGATGAAGATTTTGATGCTATTGAGTTGGTTGAAGGAGCACTGATCTTAAACAAAGCGGTGGATCCCAATACTCAAGAACACTGGCGGAACTAGAGTTAGCTCGTTTATTAGAAGAAGCGGAGCAGCAACTGTTTCACTTACGCGATGATAAGCAGCGTCTGGATTCGTTATTAAGGCTGTTCTATACCGAGTGGCAATTTAGTGGCGATCACGACGCCTATTTTTCCTCGGATAACGCCTTTATCGATAAAGTCTTGGAAAGACGCAAAGGCATCCCTGTTAGCCTTGGAGCTATCCTACTCTTTTTAGGACGAAAGCTTGGTCTTCCTCTGGAAGCCGTAACATTCCCTACGCAATTTCTGATAAAAGTCTGCTGGCCGAACGAAGCGCCGAGCTATATCAATCCTTACGATGGTGAATATGTCAGTAAAAAGCGTTTGCACGCATGGCTGATCGGTAATGAAGGGCCATTGGTTAAGCTGCAGGCAAAACATTTGGCAACGGTTGATAATCCGACAGTAATCGGTCGCTGGCTTGCTTTACTTAAAAGTGCTTTATTGCGAGAAGAAAAGTACACGCTCGCGTTGCAATGTACCGATCTTGCGTTAACTTTTGTCCCTGATGATCCTTATGAAATTCGCGATAGGGGCTATATTTATCAACAACTGGATTGTCATCAAATTGCGGCCACTGACTTTCAATTATTTTATCGATCAGTGCCCAGACGATCCGGCAATAGAATTACTGAAAACGCAGGTTTCGGCAATCAGTCGTTCACCTGTCACTCTTCACTAAATATTGAGATAACAAACATGGAAATGAAAACGGTACACGTAGGTGATATCCCGGTAGCAAATGATAAGCCGTTCACGCTTTTTGCTGGAATGAATGTGCTGGAATCACGTGACTTAGCAATGCAAATCTGTGAGCACTATGTGAAAGTGACAGAAAAGCTAGGCATTCCATACGTGTTTAAAGCATCGTTCGATAAGGCGAACCGCAGTTCAGTGCATTCTTATCGTGGTCCAGGCCTTGAAGAAGGCATGAAGATTTTCCAAGAGCTAAAAGACACCTTTGGCGTGAAAATCATCACGGACGTGCATACAGAAGAGCAGGCACAGCCTGTTGCCGACGTGGTAGACGTTATTCAACTGCCAGCCTTCCTTGCTCGCCAAACGGATCTTGTTGAGGCGATGGCAAAAACCAACGCAGTTATCAACGTTAAGAAGCCGCAGTTTATGAGCCCGGGACAAGTTGGCAACATCGTTGATAAGTTCGCTGAGTGTGGCAACGACAAAATCATTCTTTGTGAGCGTGGTTCGTGCCACGGTTACGATAACCTTGTGGTTGATATGCTAGGGTTTGGCGTTATGAAAAAAGCGTCTAACGGTAGCCCTATTATTTTTGATGTGACGCACTCGCTACAAATGCGTGACCCATCAGGCGCAGCCTC
>ASHK01000052.1 GCA_000695745.1 Vibrio madracius
GTTGGGTTTTAGGCGACCAAAGTGTGGGGCTCGATTCATGGTGATAGCAACATTTCCGCCCCACGCGTAGTCAATTTTGGTGTCTTTGAGCTGAGGGAAAATATCAAGCATACGAGCGCGCATGGCTTTTTCTAAATTAAACGGTGCAACGCCTGAATAGCTCACCCGTCCACCAAATAACATACGGTGATCCCCAGAGCATCGATAATAATCGAGGACAAAGTTGATATCGCAAGCGGAAATATGATCTTGCATCAACGCTCCCGTGACTTCTTCGCCCAATGGTTCGGTCGCACAAATGTAAGTGCCCACGGGCATGACTTTATTTTCGAGCTTAGATTCCAAGCCTTCCATATAAGCATTGCAAGCTAGGATCACGTGATTTGCTTTTACTTTTCCATCTTTAGTCAACAGTGTTGCTGGGTCACCGTGTTCTATTTTGTTGACAGCACTGTCCTCATAAAACTCGGCCCCGGCGAGTTTGGCTGCGTTCACCAAACCAAGGGTGTAGTTTAGCGGGTGCAAGTGACCGCTGTTACTATCGAACATTCCAGAGGTGTACTTAGTACTGGCAATTCGAGTGGCGACTTCTTCCTTATCCCACATCTCTAACGATTCATAACCATAGTTTTCGGTTAAGTCGTCATACCATGCTTGCAGTTCTTTGTCGTGACGAGGCTTCATACCCACATGAACCATACCATCACGCCAGTCGCAATCGATGTTGTATTTATTGATGTTTGATTTTGTTAGCGCTAGTGCTTCAACAGAGATGTCCCAGAGCTTCTTGGCATCAGATTTGCCAACGAGTTTCTCTAGCGTGTCTTGCTCCGAGGCCCAACCGAAGATCGCTTGGCCCCCACTGCGTCCAGATGCGCCCAACCAACGCGGTTGGCTTCCAGCACAATGACTTTAAACCCTCTATTAGCCAGTTCTAATGCGGCTGTGGCTCCGGTGATGCCGGAGCCTATCACACAGACGTCGGCAACATGTTCTCCCATAAGTTTGGGGAAATCAAAATGCTGATTTCTTGATGCTGCGTAGTAAGAGTCTGTGTGTTTGACTTTCATTTTATATCCTTACTTATTTATACCACTGATATTCTAATGGAGAGACTTGAGCGGAAAAGCGTGCCTGTTCATGTTTTTTATTGGCGAGATAGACTTTGCAAAACTCTTCGCCAAAACTGTTTTTCATAAATTGACTGTTCTCAAACTCATGTAAAGACAGGTCCCAAGAGATAGGAAGCATGGCAGTTCTAATAGTGTTGCATCACCTTCGATAGTGCTGGTGGTGTTAATTGGTTATCTATCCCGTCTATTATCGATGCCAATAATACTGCAACGGTGAGGTAGGGGTTAACGTCTGCGCCCGAGAGTCGGTGTTCAATCCTTTTATCCTCAGTACCGCTAGCGGGAATTCTGACGGCTACGGTTCGGTTATCCCAGCCCCAGGTTGCGTGAAGCGGAACAAACATATTAGGTTGAAGTCGACGATAGGAATTTGCATTGGGGGCAAATATCGCCATGCTATCTTCCAAATGAGCAAGAACACCGGCAATGGCATTGAGCAAGACGGCTTCGTTTTCACCAAACACATTGTTGCCGATTTCATCTTGCAAGCTGATATGCACATGACAACCATTCCCGGCATACTCGGTATAAGGTTTTGCCATGAAATTGGCGTAAAAGCCGTGTTTTTTTGCACCGCCTGACGACGCGTTTCAGCAACATCGCTTGGTCACAAGCCAAAAGAACGTCGCTAGTATGTTTGAGGTTGACCTCGAATTGTCCAGGGGCGTACTCGGCGGTGATATTGTCTGCAGGAATATTTTGCGCCTGACAGGTTTCAATCACTTCATCAAGAAACGCTTTGAACTCATCCAATTCTTCAAGCGAGTACACTTGCGTTTGTGTCATTCTTTCACCACTGATTGGCATCAATGGTGGCTGCGGGTTACCGGCCTCGTCAGGTTCGAGGTCTTGTAAATAGAACTCAAGCTCTACCGCAATACACGGTTTAAATCCTTTGGTCGCTAATTTGTCTAATTGGACCTCTAGGACGTGGCGTGGGTCGGCAAAAAAGGTTGATTAGATGTTGGTTCATACATAGTAACAATGGCTTGAGCACTGTTTTCCTGCCATGGGGTAGCAACTAAAGAGCTGGTGACCATACGACATATTCTATCACCGTCGCCTTTTTCGAATCCTAATCCTGTTTCTTCAACGGTTTCGCCGCAAATATCCAAAGCAAATACGGAAGCAGGAAGACAGATACCTTGTTCTAACACTTTATTAAGCTGTGATACTGGAACGCGCTTACCTCTAACCACACCGTTCATATCGAAGAGTATGAGGTCTAAGGTGGTGATATCGGGATGGTGTTCAATAAATCGTTCAATTGTTAGCTTATCGTGACTGCCTTGTATTGGTTCTATATTGTCAGCATTGTTTGAAAGTTGACTTGTTGCCACTGTGTTCCTCCACTTATCTTCAACCTATCCATGTATAGCAAGCCCTTGCTCTATTTTTTACATCACTGGTTGCTTTTTAACCATAGGCATAATGTTCAGTAAAAGACAACACAAATGTATATAAAATGTTAACCATTATCTCAAAAATTACAAAATAATTAACACAATTGTTTGACTTTTAAACAGCTAACTGCCAATGCTAAATGGAGCTTATTGACAAATTCATTGAGCAAATCTGAATTTAAGAAGGACTTATGGAAACGATTAGGAAATGGATAGAAGAGAACCGTATTACTGAAGTTGAGTGTTTGATCCCCGATATTACAGGCAACGCACGAGGCAAGATTATGCCAGCGAAAAAATTCCTTCGAGAAGGGGGCATGCGTCTTCCCGAAGTGGTTTTTTTCCAGACCGTAACCGGAGACTGGCCAGACGATGAAAGTATGATCGATCTGACAGAGAAGGATATGACTCTGGAGCCTGACCAAAACACCATCCGTTTTGTTCCGTGGACAAAAGAGCCGACCGCTCAAGTTATTCACGATTGCTTTACTGTCGATGGAAATCCGGTAGATATATCGCCCAGAGCCGTTCTGCGCAGGGTGCTGAGCCTTTATGAGAAAGAAGGTTGGCAACCGTTGTGGCTCCAGAGCTTGAGTTCTTTTTAGTTCAGAAAAACCTTGATTGGGACTATCCATTAGAGCCACCAATTGGACGCAATGGTCGACCAGAGACCGCTCGACAATCATTCAGTATCGATGCTGTGAACGAGTTTGACCCGATTTTCGAAGACATGTACGACTATTGCGAGGCGCAGGAATTAGATGTCGATACCTTGGTACATGAATCGGGTGCGGCACAAATGGAGTTGAATTTTGATCATGGCGAACCGTTAGACCGAGCTGACCAAGTGTTCCTGTTTAAACGTACCGTGCGCGAAGCGGCATTGAGGCATGATGTGTATGCGACCTTTATGGCAAAACCCATGGAAGATGAGCCAGGTAGTGCGATGCACATTCACCAGAGCTTGGTGGATAAGAACGGTAAAAACCTGTTTGCTAATGACGATGGAACGAACAGTGAGCTTTTCTTGAACTATATCGGTGGTATGCAGAAATACACACCAGCGGCTATCGCGTTTTTCGCACCTAATGTGAACTCTTATCGCCGTTTAGTATTTGGTGACTCAGCACCCACGAATGTGGCTTGGGGTGAAGATAATCGTACGGTTGGTTTACGCGTGCCTATCTCAGATAAAGAGTCTCGCCGTCTTGAAAATCGTTACGCTGGAGCGGATGCAAACCCGTATCTTGCCATGGCCCTAACGCTAGCATGTGGCTATTTAGGTATGAAAGAAAAGTTGTCTCCAACGGAAAAAAGTACTGGTGATATGACAACCGAACCTTATTCACTGCCTCACAACCTCGAAGATGCTCTGGTGCTACTAGAAAACAGTGATGAACTGAGGGAAATCTTAGGTGACCGATTTGTATCTGCTTACGTGGCGATTAAACGTAAGGAGTA
>ASHK01000053.1 GCA_000695745.1 Vibrio madracius
AGAAAWTTCTCGTAGAAGCGAGGAACCGCACTCATTACTGTAGGGCGAATCTCACTTAGAGCATCACGGACCTGCATCGTGTCCTGTAAATAACAGTTAGTCCCGCCTTGATAAAGAACATAAAAAGTCCAAGCACGCTCAAACACATGAGAGAGCGGTAAGAAACATAACGAGATATCACGTTCGCTTAGGCTTAATCTTGCATCATGGCCTTTTAATTGAGCAGCAATGTTGGCGTAATCCAGCATTACACCCTTTGGCTGACCCGTTGTACCTGAGGTATAAATCAGTGTCAGCAAGTCGTCATAATTCGCTTGTTCCAGTCGCTCTGTCAGCACCGTTTGTTGCTCAATGCTGGCGTCAGAAAGAAAGCTCTGCCAGCTAACACTAAAATCATTGTCTACCAAAACAATATCGTCACTCATTGCGACGATAAGCTCCAGCTGACTGCACTCTTCGTATATCGATAAAGCCGCATCATACTGCGCTTGTTCACCGACGAATAAAATTCGAACGTCGGCATTCTGAACGATATAACTCGTTTGAGCCGGCGTGTTTGTAGGATAAAGCGGTACCGTTACCGCACGAATTTGCAATGCGGCTAAATCGGCGATAGTCCACTTCGGCATGTTATTGGAAATAATGCCGATTTTGTCTTGAGGTTGAATTCCTTTTCCAAGGAGAGCCAGAGATAACGCATCAACGTTAACTCCAAACTCCTTCCAGCTAATCCCTTGCCACACATTGTTGATTTTATGTCGTAAGGCGATCTTGTCGCCACCTTGTGCGATTCGGTCACGAATCTTCTTTACAATATGGAAATCTAAATTAGCCATGTTCTATCTTTACCTTTTAGCTTACACATGTAAGCTTTATGAGCGCACAAGTGTACCTCTGCGCGTAAAAAAGGCAACCGACCTATATCAAAGATATCAATAATAGTTATCGGTTTAATCATTCAATGATAATAACTCTCTGTAAAAATAGAAAAAGCCCTGTCCAGAGACTGTCCAGGGCTTGCTTTAAAAAGTTGTAATAGACTATGACAAAGCGACCACTTCACCGCAAATAACCATCAGCTGATCACGCAACCAAATGTGCCCTTTGTCTTTTTCGCTCGACTCGTGCCAGCTTAAATATCCACTGATTTTGGACTGTTCTAGCGGCAGTGGAAGTACTTGCAATTGGTCTTTATTAACCGCATTTTCTACTAACCAACGAGGAGCGATGGTCACGAGTTCAGATTGCCCGACGACATAAAGAACATTGCTTAAGCTCGTTCCCTCATATGACGCTTGGCAATCCAATTCACGATAGGCTTGCTCAGAAAAGCTGCGAACGCCATGGACTTTAGACAATTTGGCATGCTTTTCATGAGCCAATTGAGCCGTACTTACTACGCCGTGAATGCGTGGGTGATTCTTCGCGGCCACAACAACCAATTCATCCTGGAAGATTTCTGTGCTAGAGAACCCTTGCGCATCGTAACGCGCATAATCAATGACAAAATCTATCTCTTGATAACGCATGCGATCCGCCAACTGACGGTCTGCTTCTGCGTCTAAATGCAATTGTACATGAGGAGCTTGCTCAGAAATGGTATGCATGATCTTTGGGCGAAACGCATATCGCAAGGAGAACAAATCGCCATTTTGAACAAACGTGTCGATGTTTCTGGGGTAAAGATAGAGCTTGGGAGTTCGTTACGCACTAACTGCAAAGCTTGACGAACAGGTCCAAACAACTGGCGAGCACGTTGCGTAGGTTGAATACCACGACCTTGACGCATAAACAGCTCATCATTAAACATCACTTTTAAGCGCGCAACGGCATTACTAACTGCTGGTTGCGACATACCAAGATTGTGTGCAGCTCGAGTGATATTCTGCTCTTGCATCACTGCGTCGAAAACAGTCAAAAGGTTTAGATCTACGCCGCGAAGTGTGCTTTCCATGCGGTAGCTAGCGATAGCGCTCATAGCATCTTTTTTGTCTAACATTTAGTAAGCCTCGTTTAATTTCAATCTCGAATATGTGAATAAGGATTAATCACCAGTGACCAATATTTTCTCACTCACTGTTCACCGTGTACCTTACAACGTTCTATTAATCCTCTGCATAGTTCGAGGACAAAACAAACTATCCACTAATAACAAACCCAATACCAACAAGTTTGACAAAGAATCAGCAAATTTTATCGACAACAATAGACACCCCATAATAAACAACAGGTTATTTTATATGTAAAAAAGATAAATTACATTTTTAATAACTTTTGTGCGCAGAAATATCTAAATACATAACTAATGGATATGTAACCACCACTTTACCACGTTCTATCTATATCTAAAACCAATATAGGTAAGCACGCTAAGTATTAAACTATCAAATACATAAGATATATTGATTACATCCATTTCATAATAAAAACAAATACCAATGGTGATAATTTAGCCACTACAAAGACTAAAAAAACCGCATTAAGCGGCTTTTTATTGACTGTGATTTTTCTATTTCAAATCGAGGCATAACTAGGAAAGTCGACTCTCTCCCAAAGGCTCTGACGCAATTGCTGGCTACAGTCCCATTTTCCCGCCACTATCCATTGTGCAATTTCAGCGGCGACATTAGGATACGTGACTCGCTCTGCTTGTTTCTCGTCTAACCACGTACGAATGACCGAGGCATCAAGAAAGTCCATAGACTGAGCCAGCCCCAGACTCTCTAGTGTGGCTGCGTTGCTTTGCTGTTCAAATTGACCATCCAGAGGTTTCACCAACAGCTTTTTTCCTAAACTGAGTGCCTCAGAGGGAAGTTCAAAGCCTCCATTCGCAATCACGCCTTGGCAACGATGAAGATCTCGTTGGAACCCTTCATGACTGAGAGGCATCATCTGAATGTTTTCAATTTGTTTTTGATCACGAATTTCGGGGTGGTAACAGATAAACGGTTGATTAACGAAGCGCACGAGCACATCAATGATGGCTCGTATATTCTCAAAAGGCAGATAAACAAGAACAAAATTTGCCGAGGTCACTTCATGCCCATTGGTGTGAACGATTGGCGGTAATATCGGTTGACCGAAATGATACCAATGCAAACCAATTTGATACTGCGAAGGCGCAAAATGTTGAATCACTGAGCTATCAATCCAATTGGACCCTTTCTGAGGCACATCAAACAGAAACGCATTTTGATGACTAATACTGACTGTCGGTACTTTTTGAGATCGAGCTGCCCAGGCTGTTATGGGCTCAAAGTCATTCAATACTAAGTCGTAGTGAGAAACATCCATCTGTTTAACTTCACCATAAAAGTGTTGCAAACTGTTCTCCATCAGCGTTCTGAGATAGTTGACCTTGCCATCTTCAGTCACAAAACTAAACCCTCGCCGTGTATGATAGTCACCAAATTGTTCCATAGAGAAATACTTGTCTTTATCTCGCCCTGAAAACAGGAAATCCACCTCGACATCATGAGACTTTAACGCCTGAGACATTGCTCTCGCTCTGGCTATATGCCATTCCCAGTTCCTTGAACACCGTAAAGAATCTTCATCAATGTCACCTTTTAAACTAACGCAAGTACGTAACGGATCGAGATATGTGCAGCGGATACACCTAAGATGGCACCAATGACCACATCAGTAAGAAAGTGAACACCAAGTAAAATTCGTGATACACCAATCAGTAGCGCCCATATCAACGCTCCGTCATACCAAGAAGGGTAAAAATGTCCGATGATTGTGGCCATTAGAAATGCAGCGGCAGTATGTCCCGAAGGCAGGCTGTAGCGGTCAGAAGGCGTAATAAAAGCTTGCAGGAGGTGAGAGAACTCTTCTGGGCGGCGGCGCTTGAAGCTGTTTTTTGTTAACCAATAGATGGGCAGTTCAATAGCGAAAGCCAGCAATGCTGCGGCAAAGAAAAGTCGCCCAACCACATCATCCATGTACCAGATCACTAACCCTAGCATTAGGTAGAGGTGGCCATCGCCGGTTTTAGACACCCAGCGACTTATCTTCGCAACTGGAGTATTAAAACGATGTTGTAAGCAAAATAGTGAAAAGGCTAAATCCATTCGCACAATCGGCTCAATGGTTCTCATAGCTCACTCCTTGTGATGACGAGTAACTCATGATCAAAAAGTAGTCAGCAACAATGACAATCAGGTGACGATTTATTGGATAAATGATGAAAGTTAGTGGCTGAGAACCTCAGCACACCAACTTTTAGACACAAATCGAGCGTATCGGTTTAGACCGACTAAATTTCCTCATGCTTGTGGACGAGTCCCCAGTCCGCCAAAATGGCATACGCCGATGGGATCATAAATAGCACCAGCACGGTCGAAGCAAAAATGCCGAACACGATAGAAATCACCAATGGTTGTATGACTTGAGCTTGCAGACTGGTCTCGGTAAGCAGAGGCAACAAGCCTGCTGCGGTAGTCATAGAGGTTAAGAACACCGCTCGGAAACGTTCCCGGCTCGCTTTAACCACAGAATCATGCACTGAGTCGCCTTCATCGATATGATGACGTATGTATTGCACCAAAAGAATTGAGTCATTAACTACGATTCCCGCTAACGACACGAACCCCATGATACTTGGCATACTCATTGAGTGCCTAATAACAAGTGCCCCCAAACCACACCAATAAAGGCCAACGGTATGGCTAACATCACGACAAAAGGTTCAAGATAGCTTCGGAACTGATAGCTAAGAATCGTGAACACGCCAAACAACCCGAGCAAGAAGCCTTTTGCCATTGACGCGCCAGTTTCTGCACTGTCCTTGGTTTCACCCTCAAAGTCGAACCTTAACCCGGGATACTCTTGTTGTAACTTACTGACTTCTTCAGCTCGAAACTGACCAATAATATCGGTCGAACTGGCTCTAGATGCATCAACATCACCAAACACACTCACCGTTCTCAAGCCATCGACACGTTGGATACGTACGTAGTTACGCTGAAAATCGAGTGTCGCGACAGACGCCAGTGGAATTTGTGAGCCATCTGCAAGGAATATCGGGAAATTGGCCAGTTGTTGGATATCACCAATGTCTTGTTTATTGAGTTTCACCTCAATTTTAATGTTTTCTACGCCCACTTGAATTTCATCAGCAGTTTGACCAAAAAAACGCTGCTCTAAGTTGACTAGCAATCAGTTGTCCATTGATGCCAAAGCTCTCTGCACCAGGGCGCAACTTGACTAGAATTTCTTCTTTACCCAAGCGCATATCATCCAAAACACCACTAACACCATCAAACTCATTCAAGTATTGCTGTATTTCAACGGAGGCGGCTTTTAACATGTCTAGATCATCGTGTTTAATACGAATTTCCAATGCACGACCACCGGGTCCCATTGTTGGTTGTTTAAATACCAATGAAATAGGATCGGCCAGCTCTCCCACATCATCTCGCCATGCGGTAATGAAATCGTCGATCAAGGTATTGCGTTGTTCGGCACTGAGTAGATCCAACCTGACAGTAGCAATGTGCGGACCTGATTCATTGGCATCTCGGTTGGTATTAAATTGACTAGTAATCTGTTGAACTAGGGGCTCGCCCCCTTCCATGTCATCACTCCACTGCTTGTTGAGCTTTTCTGCCGAAGCCACAATTTTATCGACAACACGTTCCGTTTGAGACAAGGATGCACCGGGTGGCAAAATGATTCTAGCTTCGGCAATATCGCCATCCAGCGACGGGAAAGGATGAAACTTCACCACTCCACCAGCAATTAGGCTTACCGAGATAAGTAACATGGCAAAAACACTACCCATGAAGGCATAACGGTAGGAGACAACCCTATCCACCGCGTTGACCAATGTCGTATTACGAAAGTGCTCAAAGCGTGCCAATAGCGCCCGTTTAAACTTTACTGGCGGCTTATCTTTGTTGTGCTTATGCAGCGAATGAGACAAGTGGTTAGGCAAA
>ASHK01000054.1 GCA_000695745.1 Vibrio madracius
TATTGCGACCAGCACCATTGCGACTGATGGTTCGCTTCACCTTGACCACGTTAAGTTGTGCGCCATGATATAAGCGACGCGTTAATGTCGTGTCATGATTAGAAATGAGCACCGGAATACCACGATCAAACGCGGCATGTTCAGCAACATCAGCAAGAGCCGCTTGGTCATCAAGACTGAACCCGTTCCCCGCATAAGAGGTGAAGTTGGCCGTGTTCGACAACGGTGCATATGGTGGGTCGCAGTAGATAACACTGCCTTTTCGAGCACGCTTAAAGGTGTCGTGGTAACCCTCACACACAAACGTGGCTTTCTTGGCTTTTTCCGCAAAGAAAATCAGCTCATTTTCAGGGAAATACGGCTTTTTATAAGAACCGAATGGGACGTTAAAGCCGCCTTTTTTGTTGTAACGACATAAGCCGTTAAAACCAAAACGGTTCATATAGAGAAAGGCGACAGAGCGAAATAAGACATCGTCACTCTGATTGAACTGAGCACGTATATCCAAATACACTTCTTTGCGATTGTGCTCAGCCGTGAATAGACGCTTAGCTTCAGCGACATAAGTCTCTGGATCTGTTTTTAACAGATTATAGAGATTAATTAGGTCGGGGTTGATGTCAGCAAGCAGATACTGCTCATAGTCAGTATTAAGAAAGATAGACCCAGCACCAACGAAAGGCTCTACCAGCTTTCTTGCGTCTGGCAAATGCTTTTGAATGTCTTCAACCAAGCCATATTTTCCACCAGCCCACTTAAGAAAGGCGCGTTGCTTTTTCATTACTTGCTCTATCTACTGCCACCCCAAAAATTAAGGCTGGGGAATATATCATAATTCAATTTGTTATGTTGACCTTTCTAGTAGAAAGGTCTGTGAAAATCACTCATATACCCAGTGAAAGATCACTCTTTCCAACGAGTAATCTCGCGCTGCACTTGGCTAAGCGATTTTGGCCAAGGCCCAAGAGACTGAATATCTTCAGGCAAGGCTTCTGCTGCATCACGTGCTGTTTGAATACTTGGATACACATCGTAAGTCACGATATACCATTTTTCATCACCACGTAATGTAGGATATACACGAACTGGTTTATCAAACGTATGTTGATTCAAAAACAGTTGTACGTCTTTTAGCTCCGTCATCGCAGCGATTTGTAATGTGTAGTGGTTTGCAGGTAAGGCATTCAGCTCCTCACGAGCAAAGGAAAACGTAATCGGTGTTTGCAGTTTCTGTGCATTATCCACATCCACGACTTCCACTTTTGGCGTCACGACATTTTGAATCTCAGCAGCCTTTGCCACTGCGACAGAGGTGTTGTCGTCAAGCAAAGCATCAACAACATCGGAGGTAATGACAACACGTTCACCAGATTCGGCTACACCGACACTCGCAGTTTCTGATGTGACAGCAGGAGGTAAGGAGGCGGTATCATCCGTCGATTCCAACTGAGAGGGCATTTTCTTTATTTGCCCCTTCCGCTTGTTCTTCAGTAGCGGCATCAACGGGTCCATCTAAGGTAGGTATCACCGTTTGCTCAATCGGTACTTCGCTGGGGTCTTTAGGCAGCGTTGCTGGCGATTTTAGTAGCCAGCTATAGCCTAAAAACAGCAACAGAACTATCACCGCCACTGTTGCTGCAATCTTGGCAGGTGAACCAACCAATGAACGAATAATCACCTTCTTTTCCATCTTTTGTTCTCCTAACGCCAGAATCTCACCCGGGAGCGGTGTAATGCTAGTAAACGCGCTTTTGATTCTTTTTTCAACGCTTTCATCAATATAGCGTAGTACCATAGTGTCAAAAAAACGCTCAGCCTCAGCGTCGGTCAACGCGTCTATATCCAACTCTACTGGCTTATTGTCAAAGCCATGACTTAATCGAGACAAT
>ASHK01000055.1 GCA_000695745.1 Vibrio madracius
CTCATCGTCGGTTTGATATTGATAGAAGTGGATAGGCAAAGTGTCGTCTTGCAACCAATAATCATGTTGGAATTTAAAACCATGAGTGACGCGATATTGGTGTTGCTCCAGAGCGGAAATTTGTTCCTCAACCAAGGCAAAGTCATAGTTTCTGCCACTGTGTAGTCGGTAGGACTCTTCAGTGGCGTAGCGATAGAAGTGGCTGAAAAAATACGCCCAGGTTGTCGTTGGCATCGCATGCACTAACGTTTCCACACGAGCGACGACGTCGGTTGAAGATCGTAGTTCAATTTCGACCAAATGACTGCTGTCCCAAGGAAGCGAATCATTGTTCTTGAGCGACAACACACCAAAGAGTCGACCGCTTTGGTCACGCACATTGGTGAGATGAAAAAGTTGGCTTTCATCATGGGTCAGCACAAACTTCAAATCCTTGCTGGGAGCAGATTGTGGTGCAAAACGGTTGTCGATAGGTTGAATGCGTCCAATGACGTGTTCCCCCGCTTGGGTCCGAGTCGGAACTTCAAAGCGATGGAACAGCAACAAGTCAGTGGCGAATGAGGTATGTCTGAAACGTTGGTCATCATCATCGTGATTATCGCCTAAGCCATCGTTGTCACTGTCACGATAATTATCAGCATCGGAGGGCAACTCATCCGGTCTCAGCCCTGAGATAAGTTGACAGTTAATGTCACATTGCTCATTCCATTGGTCTGGAAATCCATCACGGTCGGCATCGATACTGGCTGCGGGATTGTTAGGGAAAGCATCACGATTATTACCGATACCATCTAAGTCACTATCTAGCCATTCCAAATGGTCATCGGGAAAGGCGTCTCTACCATCAGAAACCCCATCGTTATCAGCATCAGGCAGCGGCAATAAAGAGAACGCATCAAGGGTTGCTCCATTGGCATCAACAAATCCGATTCTTAGCCGCTGTAAACCGGAAATAAGGGGAAGGTCTCTTGGGAGTAACACCGCTTGATATTGACGAGCATCGGCAGCGGAGGCGATAAAATCGATAGGATAGATCTGGTCATTAACCTGAACGGTTAGGTAACTTGGCTTAGTGTTTTGGCTGCTTCCGGTAAACAAAGTCAGTTGGTATAAGCCAGAGTTTACAACATCAATATCGTACTCTAACCACTCGCCATCAGTGGTATTGCCGATACCATAAGTTGGATTTCCGAATTCGTCGTCACGATTATTATTGTGAATATCCACGTCGACATCCAGACGATGGTTATTCTTTGCATTACCAACGGAGGAGTCGAAATAAGCACTGCCATTTGGTCCTTGACGAAAATGCTCCGCTTGCATCAGCCTGGTACTTGCATAACTGGAGCCACCGAGAGGTCTGCCAGTAATGGATAGATATCCGCATTGTCTCCCACGCCATCCTTGTCACTATCAAGCTGCTCATTTGGGTCATTTGGGAAGCGTCCAGCACCAGTCCTGTGGTCGAGTCTTGCTGTGATTTATTCGAATTCCAATGATCGGGATAGCCATCTTGATCGCTGTCCACACTCGCTGAAGAGTCATTGGGAAACCGGTCAATATTGTCTCCAACCCAGTCATTGTCGATATCCGAGGCGGAAACAATATGAATATCGCGCACACGGAATCCGCTGCTCTGCATGACAACCTCAAGTTGCTGTCTTCCCTCAAGTAAAGTCAATCCCGTTATAGTGTATGGATTGAAATCATAAGCCCCAGAGCCTTGGGTGTTGAAGATCAGATGCTTCGAGAATTCGGCTTGCTTGTTGTTAAGAGTTAGGCGTTTATCTTCGCTGCTGTCAGAGCCAAGGTAAAATACAGCATCGTACGCGCCACTTTGTGCGACCGACGTTTCAAACCGTAAGTATTCATTAGGTTGAGTCCAGCCAACCAACGGAACTTGCTGACTCACTCGGATATCAACGTCATCTTGGCGATACCCACCTCCGGCATTTCCTGCGGTAGTATCTAAATAGCCGCTGTAATCCGCCGCATAAAATATACCGGGCAGTTTGGCGTAGTTGACCTCACTAGAACCAGCCCCATATTGAGTCGCGGACGAAGACGCTTCTTGTTCTAAAGTCAGAACAAATTTATCAAGAGAAAGTGCCTTGTGATGCAAACGAACTTGTATGGTTGATACACCTTGTGGAAGAAAGAGGTTAGTGAGCGTCTCGGTTTGGAATTGTCGAACATCAGC
>ASHK01000056.1 GCA_000695745.1 Vibrio madracius
GCTTTTTAGCGAGGTTCTTTGCATTTCTGAGTAGCAAAAACTTCTTTAAGCTAAGCTAGCTTTGCCGCCGAGTTTTGCTACGACACCCTCTAGGCCGAGCACGGCAAAGATAATCGCGAAGAATGCGACAACGCCACCAAATGCACCTGTAAAGGCAACATGTTGACCGAATAGCATGGCGATAACTCCCATAGCGAGAAACTTCGAGCCCACTAAAATGATGTAAGACGAAATACCACGTTTCAGTTTTGGTAGGGTTTTATGCTTAAGAAAGTACGACGCCATAACTTTTTCAAGCGAGATAGCGCCTTTAAGCATGCCGGTTAACACCACCGATGCGTATACTGCTACTTCAAGGCTCGCGACAAATACCCAGTCCCAAGATGCGTTGAGTACAAGCATCACGACAGTCGTGATAATAGAGCTGATGGCGATATCTTTTAGTACTTTCATTTTTAGTCCTCGGTGTGATTTCTGCTGACCTGATTAAGGTACCAATCACTGCGACTCACTATTTACCATTTTACGCCAATGGATATTGTACTTACTGAAAGTGTGGATGTTTGACCTTAATTATCATGTGGGTATAATTAAGCTAGTTTTGCTCCTACTTTAAATCCCTTTATCGGGACTCCAGAGAGCATAAAAAATTTCTCATTTTAGATTTGTTCTACCACTGTGACACGGATCATTGGCTCAACATTGACTGGTGGTTTGTCGTACTTATTACAAGGTTTGTGTCAACGAGGTTTTTTCAGTCGCTAGAGAGCGTCAATAAACTGCGTATTGCCTTTCTAACACGTCGTTAACGTCGTGTGCTTTCGAGTGCGAGTTCAGTGGAGTTTTTTCATCGATCTGAAAGAGATAGCTCTATATGAATGTAATTATCAACGGTCAAACGTATCTTCTGCGCGAAAATAAGAGCATCCTAGATGTCGCAAAAGATATTCAAGTTGATGTCCCTTCTCTTTGTTCCATCAGTAAACACAACGACAAGCAGTCATGTGATCTTTGTGTCGTTGAAGTGGTGGGGAAAGGTATTGTTAAGGCGTGTGAGACGCAAATCCAAGATGGCATGACCATCATTACCCAGTCCGCTCAAATTAATAATCTTAGAAGGCAAGCACTCAACAAAATATTCGCCGATCACAATGCTGACTGTGAAGCACCCTGCAAAGTTGCCTGTCCAGCAAATGTCGATATTCAAACCTACCTGCACCACATCGCACAAGGCGATCATCAGCAAGCCGTAAAAATCATCAAAGATACACTACCTATGCCGATTTCCATTGGTCGCGTGTGTCCTGCTTTTTGTGAACATGAATGTCGTCGTACCTTGGTTGACGAACCGCTCGCAATTCGCCAGCTTAAACGTCACGCTGCAGATATTGATTTATCGCTAGCCGAGCAATTTGAGCCACTGAAACTCCCTTACAACGGCCATCGAGTTGCTATTGTTGGTGCAGGCCGGGTGGGCTGGCATGTGGTTATTACCTTAGCTACCAAGGTTTTGCTGTCGACATTTTTGAATCCATGCCAGAGGCTGGTGGCTGGCTTCGCTATGGCATTCCAGAGTACCGTTTGCCGAAAGATATTCTGGATAAAGAAATTGATCTGATGTGCCGTGGTGGGATGAGAATCCACACCAACACACGTCTTGGTAAAGATATTGCTCTTGATGAGCTGACAGACAACTATGAAGCGGTCTGCCTTGCTGTTGGAGCGACCAAAGCGGTCAATATGCCGTATCCGGGCTCTGACTTAGAGGGTTGTGTACTTGGTGTTGATTTCCTAAAAGACCATATGACGGACAAAACCTTCACCATTGGCAAGAAGGTGGCCGTGATCGGTGGCGGTAATACCGCGATTGATTGCGCGCGAACTGCGATTCGCGAAGGGGCGGAGACGACCATCATCTATCGTCGCACTCGAAATGAGATGCCAGCCGAACTGCATGAAATTGAAGCGGCAGAGCTAGAAGGGGTTAAGTTTAAGTTTTTGACCAATCCTAAATGCAATCTTGCCGATTCACAGGGCGTGTTGAGCATATTGAGTTAGAGATAATGGAGTTGGGTGAGCCTGATAGTTCTGGCCGCCGACCGCCAGTCTCTACCGGTAAAACTGAGACTGTTGCTTTTGATACGGTTATCTCAGCGTTATCGCAAAAACCGGACGTCGAGTTTCTGAAATCCGCAAACACC
>ASHK01000057.1 GCA_000695745.1 Vibrio madracius
CCCCCTCAGTTGTTATCCATTGATGGTTAGCCAGTGCCGATAGTTGCACTCCGCGATGCGCGAGTAATCCTGGCATCCATGGGCCAGCCAAACTGTAGACAATAAAGGTTAATGCAATTAATGGTAGAACTGGACCAAGAACGCGTCGTGCGGCTTCTAAAAGCAATGGTAAACCAATCAAAGCAACAACGAAGTCACTGGTTGTTAGACTGCCAGGGCGAAGCGCAAGTGCCTCGTACATTACGTACAGGTATAAAGAAGTGGCACAGGCGATAACACCAAGCATGATATCGAAAGCAGGAACGCGGTCACGAGGTGAGCGTTTAAACGCCGGGAATACCAAAAAGGCGAGCAACAGCGCAAAGCCTAAATGAATGGCACGAGTCTCGGTATCATTCAAGACGCCGAAGCCAAATAAAAAAGGTAGTGGAGATGCTATCCAAAGTTGGAAAAGAGACCAAAGTAGGGCAAGTCCCGTGATCGTTTTTTCCATTAAACCAGTTGGCAGGCGAGCACCCACATCTTGGGCAATTAACTCTTCTGTAGATAATTCTACGTCGGACGCGGAGTTCGTCTTATCCATAAACTACTCACTAATACAAATAATAACGAGCTCTGCGAAAATTATCGCAGAGCTTTAATAAACAATAAAAAGGGGAAACTAGATCCAGCCGCGTTCTTTATAGTAACGAGCTGCACCTTCATGGAGCGGTGCTGATAAACCAACTTCAATCATTTCTTCAGCAGTTAGGTCTTTAAATGCTGGGTGTAGACGTTTGAAGCGGTCTAGGTTTTCAAATACAGACTTCACAAGTTGATAAACTAATTCACTGTCGGTATCTGCAGTTGTAGAAAGTACAGCCTTGCCGCCGATGGACGGAGTATCATCTGGGTTACCACGATACATTCCACCAGGAATAATCGCTTTAGTAAAATAGCTGCGCTCTGCCAACATTTTTTCAATTTCTGGGCCGACAACAGGTACTAGTACAGCATCGGTTGTTGTTGACGCTTCTTGGATGGCTCCATTTGGGTGACCAACAAAATAGCTCATCGCATCAATATTGTTGTCACTCATTGCAGAAGCTTGTTCCGCAGGTTTTAAATCAGAAACTAGACTGAATACCTCATTGGTCCAACCTTTTTCTTGCATAACTTGCTCAAATGTATCGCGTTGCCCTGAACCTGGGTTACCAATATTGACGCGTTTACCTTTGAGATCATCGAATGTTGTAATACCAGCATCTTTACGAGCAAGTATGGTAAAGACTTCACTTTGTAAAGAGAATACAGCGCGAATATCTTCCATAGGTTCTGATTGTTGGAACGGCGTAACACCTTTTAGGGCTTTATATTGATGGTCGGATTGCATGATGCCGAAATTATATTCGCCACTACGTAAACCATTTACGTTAGCGACGCCACCACCACTTGCGGGTGCGTTACATTTGATATTGTGTTCGTCTTGACCACGGTTTACGAAACGGCAGATAGATTGACCCGCTACGTAATAAACACCTGTCTGTCCGCCAGTTCCAATAGCGATGAATTTTGTCGTTTGCGAGTGCTTTCTCAATTGGTGATAAAACCAATAGCGTTGAAGCTAACGCCAAGCTAAGAGAAGTTCCTTTCATCGTACACTATCCTTATTGTTTTTGATGTTGTGTTGCGTTTTTTAGTATGGAAAATGCCCATGAATTAACAAATAGAACTCTTGATAAGCCATATTTGCTAACTGATGATTAATCTTCCATTAAATTAATAGAGATGCAGTACATGCAATCTTCTATCGTAATGTAACAGAATTATCAAAATAGGCAGTTGTTTAAACTGCGCGCATTCTCGCTTGGTGATAATTCATTAAAATGCAATGGGCTGTTTATGAGATAAAATCTAAT
>ASHK01000058.1 GCA_000695745.1 Vibrio madracius
CACCATTTATTTACGTAAAGTAATTCCCCCTTAGTTCAGTTGGTAGAACGGCGGACTGTTAATCCGTATGTCGCAGGTTCGAGTCCCGCAGGGGGAGCCACTTTTAAAAGTAAGCGAGAGCTTGCTTGCAGTGCCGACTTAGCTCAGTAGGTAGAGCAACTGACTTGTAATCAGTAGGTCACCAGTTCGATTCCGGTAGTCGGCACCACTTAATTACTGAAAAGTAATTCCCCCTTAGTTCAGTTGGTAGAACGGCGGACTGTTAATCCGTATGTCGCAGGTTCGAGTCCCGCAGGGGGAGCCACATTATAAAGGCTGCATCGTAAGATGCAGCCTTTTTTGTCGTCTTCGATTTATCTATCCGCTGCCTAATAAGACCGTATACAGCTATACAGTCTTTTTCGCTGTTTTCTTACACAGTTGGTTGAAGCCTGTGCTTAGCTCATGTCAATCTTAATATCACTGAGAGTTGATGGGCTATTACTGTCGTTACTTTGAAGTTTTAGCATTAATCTGAGATCATTTTGGGAATCCGCACTGTGCAAAGCGTCCTCTTGATTTATCTTGCCTGCTGATACCAAATCAAATAAGGCTTGGTCAAAGGTTTGCATTCCGACTTCTTTACCTTTTGCAATTGCGGCTTTGATTTCATGTAAATCACCTTTACGAATGAGGTCGGAAATGCGTGGACTATTTAGAAGCACCTCGAAAACACCATGGCGACCCTGTCCATTCTTATCTCTAATGAGTTGTTGACCTACGATACCTTTTAAATTCGAAGATAAGTCAAAAAGGAACTGTTCTCGTCTATCTTCCGGTGTCAGGTGAAGTATCCGCTCTAACGCTTGGCTGGCATTATTCGCATGCAATGTCGCAATACAAAGGTGCCCAGTTTCAGCAAAGGACATAGCGTATTCCATCGTTTCCCTAGAACGTATTTCACCAATTAAAATCATATCAGGAGCTTGGCGGAGTGAATTTTTAAGAGCGACTTCATAGCTTTCAGTGTCCAACCCAACCTCACGCTGCGTAACGATACATTTTGCGTGCTCATGAACGAATTCGATGGGATCTTCGACGGTAAGAATATGACCACTGCGGTGCTGATTTCGATAACCCGTCATCGCTGCCATAGTGGTAGATTTACCAGAGCCAGTAGCTCCTACCACTAAGACTAAACCGCGTTTGGCTATTGCAAGATCTTGCAATACTTCTGGCAACGAAAGCTGCTCGAAGGTCGGTATCTGAGTTTCAATTCTCCTGATGACGGCACCAGGCAGTTCTCGCTGGTAGAAGGCACTTACTCTAAATCGCCCGTATGGCTTTACTATCGCAAAATTGGCTTCTTTTGTTGTCTGATATTCCGAGTACTTAGATGAGTCCATGACGCTGCTTAAAAGCGCTTGAATCGCCTCTGTAGTGAGCTTGTCGTCTTTCGGTTGCAGTTCGCCATCTACGCGATATAACAGTGGCGCACCGACGGTTAGATAAAGGTCAGAGGCTTTTTCATCAAGCATGTGATTTAGAATGGTATCAATGTTGTGCATTATCTTGTCCTATTGAAACATTGAACCGTGCTGTTCAATCTTCTTATTCACTTCTTCTAGTTCAACCAGCCCTTGAGATAACAACCGTTTAGAATGCTGTTCCATGGTCTGCATACCACTTGCCGCCCCGGTTTGGATAATTGAGTACATCTGAGCCACTTTATCTTCTCGAATGAGGTTTCTGATAGCGGGTGTTGCTAGCATGATTTCATGACAGGCGATGCGCCCACCTCCCACGCGTTTCAACAGAGTTTGCGCGATAACGGCCCGTAACGATTCTGATAGCATAGAGCGAACCATTTCTTTGTCTTGGCCTGGAAATACATCAATGATTCGGTCAATGGTTTTGGCTGCAGAACTTGTGTGTAGGGTACCAAACACTAAGTGACCCGTTTCGGCAGCGGTAAGAGCTAAACTGATGGTCTCTTGATCTCGAAGTTCTCCGACCAAAATAATGTCCGGATCTTCGCGCAGTGCAGAGCGGAGCGCTGCTTTAAAACTGTGGGTGTCGCGATGAACTTCTCGTTGGTTAACTAAACACTTTTTATTTTGATGGACAAACTCAATAGGATCTTCAATGGTCAGGATATGTTTGTTTTGATGTTGGTTTATATGATCAACCATGGCAGCGAGTGTTGTCGATTTACCAGATCCTGTTGGTCCTGTTACTAACACCAATCCGCGTTCTAAACTGGCTATCTCGGCAAACTTGTCTGGGGCGTCTATTTGGGCCAGTGTTGGAACTTGGTTGGGGATGGTACGAAAAACAGCGGAGCACCCGCGCGACTGGGTTAAAATTGCCATTTAAAGCGACTCTGCACGATATGTACACTACGTACGTCTGAGCAATC
>ASHK01000059.1 GCA_000695745.1 Vibrio madracius
ACACAATACGGACGCGGGGTGGAGCAGCTTGGTAGCTCGTCGGGCTCATAACCCGAAGGTCGTCGGTTCAAATCCGGCCCCGCAACCAATACATTACGATAGTTTGGGTGGTTTCTTTATCATAACCCTCAGGCCGTCGACGGATGCGCCGCCCGGTACAAACCTGGCCCTCGCAACCAAATTTAATCAATAGCACTTGCTGTTGATATGCGACACTAGCTCAGTTGGTAGAGCGCAACCTTGCCAAGGTTGAGGTCACGAGTTCGAACCTCGTGTGTCGCTCCAATTTCCTTGAGTGAAAGAAATACACCGTTATTTAGTAGTAAATAACGTTAGAAATGCGACACTAGCTCAGTTGGTAGAGCGCAACCTTGCCAAGGTTGAGGTCACGAGTTCGAACCTCGTGTGTCGCTCCAATTTCTTCCACATAATGGACACCAAAAGCGGTCATCTCGATAAGAGATAGCAAAGTTGAGAAACTTGGTCCCTTCACCGCACGCTCTTTCCTAATGCTGAGAAGCATCACTCCCAAAATTAAGTCATTCAGTCACTACCTTACGATGATGTAATGTAATGCACTGACCTGTGTATTCTTATTTCTACACACCCGAACAGCACTAGGCGCCTGCCTTTGTTGCGATTCTGTCATACTTAAATTAACAGACTTATCCACATTTTTATTTTGTGGATAACTTGGTTGATAAATTGTATTTGAATGATATCTAAATTGGGCTCTTGAAAGATCTTTACATCGTTACCTTGACTGTTTAATACCAGAGTTTTCATATAACTTGTTGAATTTAAATGAAATAAAGGATGTTTAAATATCTTTTCCTTGACAGTTAAATGATCAGCAAGTGACGTTTTTTTGATCCTAGTCATATATTGAAACTGTGTTTAACCTGATTTCTCAACGACTAACCGTCAATGAAAATGTAGTTTTTCCACAAATCTAGATTTGAGATATTAGTCAAGAAAATAGATTTGATTTTTCTACACCCGTTGATGGCTATGCGTCTCGGGGTAATCCTTTTTTTACAATACGGATGAGTCGCTGGTTTTTGGTATGGATGCTGGTATCCAGCTTCATGGGGACCTGTCCCATTTGTTTCTGTAACGCCCACTCTATATGAGAGTCCAGAAGCTCTGATTTGCCTTGAATCTGTTGCAGTTTTTCAATGTAGTTTTGAGAAAAAGGCGCATTTCCCATAGCGATAATGATATTTCGCTGCCATTGTTCATGGCCAATTCTGCGGATAGCAGAGCCTTCCATATTTTTTAGAAATGTTGACTCATCCCAAGACAGCAACACGGCGAGGTTGGTATCAGCAAAACTAGCGCGTCGTTGAAAGTCTTGCTGTCGGCTTATCTCGGCATGGCGATTCCAGGGACAAACCAACTGGCAATCATCACAGCCATAAATTCGATTTCCCATGGCCTCACGAAACTCTAGAGGGATAACACCTTTGTATTCGATGGTAAGGTAGGAAATACATCGACGAGCATCGATAACACCATTTTCCAAAATAGCACCAGTCGGGCAAGAAGTGATGCATGCTCGACACTTGCCACACTCGTTATCGACTGGCGAATCGGTAGGAAGAGGCAAGTCGATAAATAACTCACCTAAAAAGAACCAAGAGCCGGCTTCTTTATCCAATAGTAAGGAGTGTTTACCTATCCAACCTAGTCCAGCTTTTTCAGCGATAGGACGCTCCAAAACAGGTGCTGAGTCAACAAATGGTCT
Organism: Vibrio madracius; assembly: GCA_000695745.1. GTDB lineage: Bacteria > Pseudomonadota > Gammaproteobacteria > Enterobacterales > Vibrionaceae > Vibrio > Vibrio madracius. The sequence goes on from ASHK01000059.1 coordinate 1,748, forward strand.
GTAACCAAGTTCACAGACTTCCTGTTCTATTTTCTGACCAAGTTTTTGAGTAGATTACGAATTAGCTTGTGATAGTCACGCCCTAACGCGTATCGACTGATATAGCCGGAATGCTTATCTTCTAAGTTAGCGGC
>ASHK01000060.1 GCA_000695745.1 Vibrio madracius
AAGCTCAATGAGTGAGCTAACAAATCGAGCGTTATTTTTAGCTAATTCATGGGCAAATAAATAACGAAGGTCTAATGAAATTCTAAAGGTTCTATTGTTGATTTTTTTTAATGGCAGTTTATGTGGTTAAGTACTTGTCATTCAGTGTTTTTTTGTTACAGCAGTAATGTGGTCTGAGTAAAAATCGACTTTGAACTATGTACAAGGTTTTTTGAATTTTACGCGATTGTATCCAATACTTCTTTTTAAGATACAACAAGTTAATGTACGCCATGAAAAATCAAAAAATACAATTTACTATCGATGAGTGGCTCTTTATACCAAGTGAAGACAAATTTGTTTTGGGTAAAGAAGAATTTATCATTGATCATCGGCTGTCACGCTTGTTTCATTTTCTTTGTGACAATCCCAATACGGTGTTTTCACGAGACGAACTCATTAATGAAGTGTGGAATGGGTCGGTGTTGACTGATCAAGTCATTACCCAAGCCATTTTTGAGCTAAGAAAGATCCTTAAACAACATGGAAGTCATCCTTTTGGCTATATAGTGACGGTGCCCAAAAGGGGCTACAAGTTGGATGCCATTGTCGAAAGACAAATTGAAACTCCAGTGCCAATAGACGCTGGTGGGCAGAAAGCTAAACTGCAGAACCTCGCAAATGAAGTGACAACTCAAACATCACCGATATCGCAGCAAGAGCAGGAAACGCGCAATGAAAACAATGCTCAGCAGTCTCAAAACCGTATATCGACGACGAGATACAAAAACGTTCAACTGAGATATTGGGCTGCTGCAGCCGTAGTTTTGTTCTGTGTGGTTTTCGGCGCTATCATTATCAATACTTCAAGTGAGAAACAGCAAGTCATCCCCCATCCCTCCACGTTAACGCCTAGTTACCTGTCTTTTGAACCGAGATATATTCATGTTAAAGCCAGTGAAGAGTTTTTAGACGATCACCTTAAAGTTGGTATTGCTCGCAAGCTTCTTGATTACTTAAAAATCTACCGCGACTATCGGGTTATTTATGATGGACCGGCAGCAAAAGTAGCGGCGAACGAGTTGCGTTTTGCCTCTATTGAAACAGACGGTCAGCAATATTTGGAAATTGAGTATTTGAATCGAGTATCAGGCGACAAGCATCTAGATAGGCGATACAAAATATCTCAGGGCCATGTAAAAGCCGCAATGAAGAAGTCGCTGACTGATCTCCTTGAATCTTTCAATATTGGGGTAGGGAAATCTCAAGTGGCCCGACTCGTCGATGAGCTACCCAGCGATGAACAAGCAGTATCGTCAATCTTAGAGTCTTTAGGCGCGGCATTTCAGGCGAATAACGAGGAAAAAGCACTCAATCTTATCGAGTTAGCGGCTCAACAAGCGCCAGAAAACCAATACACGATTGCAACGGCATATATGTTTTTACTGTCGAAAATGTACATTAAACCAGATGCGAATAACCCGAAACAAATTGACGAGTTGAATAAGAAAATGCAGCAATCCATCGCGCAATTTTCGCAGCAACAGCACCCTACACCGAGATTACTAGAGGCGATGTCTATGATGGAGATGAGTAAAGATGAGCCTTACAAAGCAAAAGCCCACCTTGTTGCCATTCCTTATGATAGACGCAGTATCATGTTTTACATAATTAGCGCCAAAGTGGCTGAATCGACAGGCAATACGTCGGCCGCAGAAGAGTTTTACTATCAAGCAATATTGGAAGCCTCGACGGTACAAGTGTTGAATTTGTCGGAACGATTATTCTTCTACAGTGACCTTTCTGATATTAGAGACAAAATCGCCAGTAATGTCGCAAGTACATCACAACCGTGGTAGGCAACGAGCCTAACACGGTGCAAGATAGTGAGCGCAGAGAGTCTATACGCTTACCCAAGCTTCAGCTTGCTGTTGGTTAGTAAAGTACTCGACTTCAGCACCAGTCGTGAACGACGCTAATGTTGCCGCTATTTCGAGCCACTTTTGCTCTCCAAACAAGGCAATTTTATCAATGTCATTGCGATGTTTAATGCTCATTTTAATGTCTTCTAAAAACGCATCATATTCCCAACCTGAGAAAGAAGTCGCATCTAGAAGCAGATGAATCCTCTTGTTTTTATTCTCGTTAATACTAGCCGAAATTAAATTTGCTACTTGTGTGATGACCTCTTTAGTTAGCTTCCCAGTAGGTTTAAGCTTTAGTATTAAAGTGTTTTCGTTCGCTTCTACATTGATGGTTACATTATCTGGTTTCTGATTGCACATTTTAACTTTCTCAAAAATGGTTATATTAATATAAATGAATAACGACATGGATAACATGGTTATGTTTCGTTGTTAATACTACCTGTTCAAAAGTAACTATACATAACCTGCTAATAAAGGACTGATAACGGATTGTAAAATTTTAATTAATTGTTAATAATCTGCTTTTTTGTAGCAAAGATTTTATGCTGAATTAGTTGTTTAAGTGTATGATTTTTATGTGTTATATTTACATTATGGCAAAGTTACGATGCCGTTATTATATTGATTTATCACACCAATAGTATTCGTGCCGATTTATAAGTACATAAAATATATCGGAGAAATAATGTCTCATTCAAACGCAGCCATATCGTTCAACAATAGCAATGATCTTTCTTACTATATGCAATATGTTAATTCGCATGCGATATTAAAGGAATGCGAGGAAAAAGAGCTCGCAAAAGAGCTTTACTATAATAATAATGAAGATGTGGTATCTAAACTTGTGCTGCCTCATTTGAGGTATGTTGTTTATATTGCAAAGGGTTTTGCTGGCTACGGACTTCCTCTAGTCGATATGATTCAGTCAGGAAATATTGGTCTAATTAAGGCAGTAAAGAAATTTAACCCTGAACTCGGTTTTAGGTTGGTTTCTTTTGCCGTTCATTGGATTAAGTCAGAAATTACAGATTTCATTATTAAGAATTGGAGTATAGTTAAAATTGCCACCACCAAGTCACAACGTAAACTGTTCTTCAATCTAAGAAAGTATAAGCAAACTCAAGAGTGGATGAGTGAAGTCGAAGCCGAGAATTTGGCTAACCGACTTAAGGTAAGCAAAAAGGATGTCCTTTCAATGGATGGACGGCTTTCAGCTCGAGACTCCTATATTGATCCTCAACATAGCGATGATGAAGACCAAGTCCATGCCGCCGGAGAGAGTTTTGTTGAACCACAGACCGATGTCGCTGAGGCGTATGAAAACCAAGATTGGAATTTACATGTAAACAAGGAACTGGCAGCGGGATTAGCAAAACTTGATCCTAGAAGCCGAGATATTATGGCTAGCCGCTGGTTAACAGCAGAGAAAGCAACGTTGAACGAACTGGCAACAAGACATGGCATATCAGCGGAAAGAGTCAGACAGATTGAAATGCTAACCCTAGAAAAACTCAAAGACTTGCTGATTCACATTCGTCCCTAATAGAACAACACTGAGGGTTAAGTTTAGCTCCCGGTGTTTGTTTGTATAAGATTGGCGCAATAAAAAACCAAAGCTAAAGCTTTGGTCTTCAGATTGCTGACGAACCCCACTTTTTAAGTGGGGTTCTCTTTTATGAGCGGCCGTAGGCCGCGATCGCGATATTTCTTTAGTAGGCGAAGTCTGGAAGTAACCAACTCTTACATTGGTCTCTAGAAG
>ASHK01000061.1 GCA_000695745.1 Vibrio madracius
ATGAGGGGCGACTCAAGGTTTGATCAGTTTGTGTTGGCGAATTTATCAGAGTTGGCTAGGTTCATAGTGTAACTACACGGAGCATAAGGAGAATTCGATGGATTGTAGCTCGCTTGCAGTTTGCATGAACATTAACGGAACGGATTTGACGTTAGCATGGGGACCGAACAAAACTAAACAGCAGTGTCTTGACGAATACCACAGTATAGCGGCTGACCTCAACGGCAAAACCTATACGCTCAACCTAAAAGATCATGCAGGCTCAACACTGGTTAAACCGATTTCTCATAGAAAGGCGTCAGAGCTGATGGATGAGTGGGGCGATATCCAAAACAACTTGAATCAAGATCTTGATATCCACTGGTAGTGGGTCGAATAAAAACGCTTATGCCCTTGTTTGCCATCAACCAAACAAGGGCTTTTCGATGAAGCCTAAGTGCTGGCGCACAGACTTATTTTACCACGGGCTGTTTAAACTGAAGTTCGACCAAACGCTTATACAGCTCGCAATTTTCTAGTAACGAATGGTGATCGCCAATATCGACCAAGCGTCCATGATCTAATACCGCAATTTGGTCAGCATGCTGAATAGTGGAAAGACGGTGCGCGATGATAATAGTGGTTCTTCCGACCATGAGCTCTTCTAATGCCTGCTGCACATGATGTTCACTCTCGCTATCGAGGGCGCTTGTCGCTTCATTCGAGTAAAAGAATTTTTGGATCTTTGAGGATAGCGCGCGCAATCGCGATACGTTGACGTTGCCCGCCAGACAGCCGCACGCCTCTTTCGCCCAAGAAGCTGTGGTAACCCTCTGGCAGTTGCATGATGAAATCATGAGCGTGTGCTTTTTTGGCCGCTTCAATCACTTGCTCATCCGTCGCGTCTGGGTTGCATAGCGGATGTTATGAAAGACGTCGTGGCTAAACAAAGCTGGCTGCTGTGGAACTAAAGCCATTTGCTTGCGAAGTTCATGAGGGTCAAACTTGCGAATATCGACGTTACCTAGCTTGACCTGTCCAACTTGAGGGTCGTAGAAACGCTGCAAAAGCTCAAATACCGTTGTTTTTCCTGCCCAGATGGTCCCACGAGAGCGAGCACTTTACCTTCGTCCGCTTTAAGTGTTAATCGTTCCGTGGCAGGTTGAGAAGGGCGTGATGGGTAATGGAAGGTGACATCTTCGAATACAACATCAGATGATAACGTGTTAGTGGCGGTAAAGACGCACTCTGGCGCTTTGATATGACTATCCACTCGCAGGATTTCGACTAGGCGTTCTGTCGCACCCGCGGCGCGTTGCAGCTCGCCTAGTACTTCTGAAATGGTCGCTAAAGAGGAAGCCACCATAATGGCGTAGAATACAAAAGCACCAAGGTCACCAGCGGACATGGTGCCATGAATCACGTCGCTCCCTCCAACCCAAAGCATGCCTGCGATAGCGGTAAAGACAATCACGATGACACCAGAAATTAAGATGGCGCGCTGTTTCACTCGTCGACGACCGATTTCATACGCCCGCTCTACTTCCTCTGCAAAAGCAGCACGCTCTTGCGCTTCAAAACTGTAGCTTTGAACGGTTTTGATATGTTCAATCGCTTCGCCAGCGTAACTGCCTACATCCGCCATAGAGTCTTGGCTTTGGCGCGAAAGGGCTCTTACTCGGCGTCCATAGAACAAGATGGGGATTAGAATAAACGGCACCGATGCTAGAACAATCAATGTCAGCTTAATGTTGGTAGCAAACAGCATAATAATGGCACCAATACACATCAGCGCACTGCGCATTGCCATCGAAAAAGAAGAGCCAATAATGCTTTGTAGCAGCGTCGTATCTGTGGTGATTCGAGACATGATATCGCCGCTTCCGTTGGTCTCAAAATAACTCGGATGCAGGGTAATGATGTGATTGAATACCGCAAGGCGGATATCTGCGCTGACGCGCTCGCCGACAGATGAAACTAAATAAAATCTAAAAAACGTACCAATAGAAATGCATATTGTGACCAGCATGATAAATTGAATCGCACTGCCTAAATCTTGCAGTGATTGCTGAGTAAAACCTTGGTCAATTAAGATGCGAACCCCATGGCCGACGGATAGAGTCAGTCCTGCGGTAAAAATGAGAGCGACGAGAGCGGCAAATACCTTACCTTGGTAAGGACGAATGAAATTTACCAGCTCTAAAAGTATGGCTAAGTTTTTGCTCTTAGCTCTGGATTGGTCTTGTTGTTGCATTGATGTGCCTAATGGTTGGCTTTATTCCTTAAAGTTATGGGGGTGGATTTACAAATAGCAACACTCTTAGCCACTTTGGCTTGCAAAAGCGTGAACCGCATACTGATAAGAGGTAAATTTCATGAAATATTTCAGTATAAGCATCTGATTAATATGGATATAAAGTAAAAAATCATTAAAAAGTTTCATGGTGTGGAAAGTTTCTGTGCCACGGTTTTTAGTTTTAACAAATAGGCAACCCATTGCTGAGCCAATGTGGTTTTAGTCACGTTTATAATCCCATATCCTCGCTAGTATCCTTGAAAAACAACGATAACGAACTCCGCCTACACAGTTCGTATACAAGGATAGATAGATGAAAAAAACGCTGCTTCTTACTTCTGCAATCGCTGCATCAATGGTTATCCCCGTTCACGCTGAAGAATCGTCTTCCATGCCAAACTTGAAAATTCTCAACGAATTCTCAACGGGCTGGGTCCGTAACTTCAACCCATGGTTTGGTGGTCGATCTGACTTTGCTTATGAATCGCTATATATCTTCGATATCTTAGACTCTGAAAACGTCCACCCTTGGTTAGCAACAGGCTATCAACTGAGTGATGATTTGATGGTATTGACGGTCGATCTTCGTGATGGGGTACTTTGGTCTGATGGTAAACCGTTTACCGCTGATGATGTGGTGTTCACGTACGACTACCCGAAAGCGCACCCAGAGATTGATACGGGCGGCGTC
>ASHK01000062.1 GCA_000695745.1 Vibrio madracius
CGATATGGGAATGAAACAAGAGTTTACGCGTGAAGTGGTGGACGTCATGCGCATTAAAGCCAAAGCTGGAGAGGAAGCAAATGTGCGTCCAGTTGTTGAAATGCGAGTGAAGCTCGGGGATGTTGAGAAGACCGTTCGAGTGAATCTACAAGACCGATCTCGCTTCCACTACAGTATGATTCTAGGGAAAAACTTCCTTAAATATGGTGCAGTAGTGAGTAGTGATGAAAACTTCTTACTAGGCAATGATATTGGCAGTCATTAAGCCAATCCAATAAAAACGGCAGCGCTTAAGCGCTGCCGTTTTGTTTTTTGCTAGCAATTATTGCTGCTCATCTTTCTTGATATCGGTGTCCGGTTTCTTTTCAGGTTCTGGAATCGTATCAATTTCGTCATACTCATCTTCATCAGAACCGTCAATCATGCTGTGTTTTTCTTTCCAATGCTCCCAGCGCTGGTAAGCAAGCTCTTGCATGTCGGTTGTTTTATCAGCTTCATCGACAATCTCTTGACCTAGCAAATGCTCAAAGATGTCCTCTAGCGTAATAATGCCTTGGATGGTGCCGTATTCGTCCACAATCATTGCAATCTGTAGGCGTGCTGCCATCATTTGCTCAAATGCTTTAGGCAACATTATGGTATTAAACAACACATGAATCGGGCGCATCACTGAACCTAATTGTTTCTCACCACAGCCCTGTTGTTGCAGCTTAAACAGTTCTAATCGGTGGACAAAACCGAGAATATTGTCTTTCTGCTGGCTGTAGACAAGCGGACGCGAGAATGGCGTCTCTTTGTGCTGAGCCAAGAACTCATTGATCGTCATTTCAGCGGCAACGCGGAAAACCACGGGACGCGGTGTCATAACCTGCGTTACTGGAATATCTTGAATATTAAGAATATTGTTCAAGATATTAGATTCACCTTCAGCAAACTCACCACTTTCTCTTGCGAGCATAGCCATAGCGGAGAGTTCATCACGCATTTTCGGAGCTTCATGGCCACGAGCAAGGCGCTTAGTAATCTGTTCAGAGAACCAAACGAACGGAGTTAATGCCCATACCATCCAGCGCAGCACGGTAGCCGATGTAGGCGCAAGCTGACGCCAGTATGTGGCACCGATGGTTTTCGGTACGATTTCTGAAAGTACTAAGATACCCAGAGTCAATACCGCAGAGAACACACCTAACCATTGGCTACCGAATACTTTTGCCGCTTGTGCACCTGCTGTAGCAGCACCGATGGTGTGAGCAATCGTATTCAGCGTCAGGATAGACGCAAGGGGGCGGTCAAGCTCTGCTTTTAACTTAGTGAGTTTGTCAGCAGCAGGGTGCCCTTGTTGTCTAAGTTGCGCTAGGTAGCTTGGTGTAATACTAAGTAGAACAGCTTCAAGCACCGAACAGATAAAAGAGACACCGATAGCGACCGTAATGTAAACCGTTAAAAGAAACATTCATTTCCTAATATGTGCACACATCAACCTAACTTTGCTGCCAACGAGCCTGTGCATTGTTGGTGAGTGCTTAAAAAACAGTAGCCGTACAACCGATTTATCAGGCTTATTAATTGTGCGACTGTGCATTTATGGGACTTTATGCAATAAATTACAAGGTTTCAAACTCAATATTCACGTAACAAATTGTGAGTTATTGCTCATAAAACGGTTAAATCTCGGTCATAAGTGATAAAGATAGGCGACAAACCTTTGCCAGATGGGGGCTTTATGATTTAGAGTGGGCTCTAACTCGATAACATGAAGAAGGGAAACCTAATGAACAAGACCCAATTAATCGACTTTATCGCTGAAAAAGCAGACCTATCTAAAGCACAAGCAAAAGCAGCGCTTGAAGCGACGCTTTCAGGTGTTTCTGAAGCGCTAACTGAAGGTGACCAAGTTCAACTAATTGGTTTTGGTACGTTCAAAGTAAACCACCGTGCAGCACGCACTGGTCGTAATCCAAAAACTGGTGAAGAGATTCAAATCGCTGCAGCGAACGTTCCAGCATTTGTAGCTGGTAAAGCGCTAAAAGACGCAGTTAAATAATTTCTGCAGCACCGATGTGTACATCGGTGCTGTTTTCCTTTCCCTGCGGTTGATCGATAAATGTGTTAGCCGATTTAGTGCGCTTATCCATCAATCTCTCTCCCAATACTCAGAATTGAAGTGAACGCCTTGTGATTCATGCTGTCTTACAGTGAGGAGAAGGTGTTGTTTGCCTACGTTGCTTTTATTTGAGGTTTTAAACATCAATGAAGAAAACTCTGTTGGTATCAGTGTTAGTCGCAATGCTAGCTGGTTGCTCTTCTTCCCCGTCACCCTCCCTTAATCAATATTCGGAATACACGGGTGGTCAAACACTAGGGGATGCGACAAGTTTATATTGGTATACCGAGCGTCTAACAAAGCCGTTCAGTGCTGCTGACTACGTCAATATGAACGACTATGGTTGGTATAAATCCAATTACCGTTGGAGTGGTGGCACACTGCGTGAGTTTGTACGAGAAGGGGTACAGAACGAGCTAGATTCGGGTTCCGTCAACTACCGTATTCATGTGCGTTTCAATAAAGACGGTGAAGCTATTTATCAGCAATATCGTCGTAATGGTAAAGTGTTACCGATTAAACGCGCCCAATTAGAAAATTATCAGCGTGAGGCTGATTTGCTTGTCGATAGGGTGAAAGAGCAAGACAGCGATGGCCTAGAGCTTATTCAAGGGCATTGGAATGGTCAAACATTAGAAACTTGTAGCGGTATCGAGTTTAACAAGATTAAGTTTGAGCAAAGTTTGCCTGATTTTGTTGTTCAACGCTTAGCGGAAGTGGAAAGTTATGTCGCGTTTCTAGGTAGTACTCGACTCACCGGAGCAAAAGTAGAGCAGTTGTTGATGCTCTCTGATGGTTCGACCGATTGTATAAAGCGTCCAGTACTCACCACTGAATAACGTGATAAACTCGACCATAAATTCGAACAAAAGAAGGGCGCTCAATAGAGCGCCCTTCTTTTATATATTGATAAAGCGGGGGGTTATTCGCCTTGTTCACGTGCAATGGCGCGATAGCCAATGTCGTTGCGGTGGAACATACCATCCCAGCTAATCTGCTTCGTTAGCTCATAAGCTCGTGCTTGAGCTTCAGAAACTGTGTTGCCTAGTGCTGTAGCGCATAGCACGCGGCCGCCGTTTGTCACAACGTTGCCGTCTTTATTCGTCGTGCCTGCATGGAAGACCTTCTCACCTTCAATGTCTTTAGTTGGTAAGCCAGAGATGACGTCTCCTTTTTGGTAAGACGCGGGGTAGCCACCTGCCGCTAGAACGATACCGATAGAAGCACGTGGGTCCCACTTAGACTCAACTTGGTCTAGCTTCTTGTCGATCGCAGCCTGGCAAAGCTCAACCATGTCTGATTGCATGCGCATCATGATAGGTTGTGTTTCTGGGTCACCAAAGCGGCAGTTGTATTCGATAACTTTAGGCGTGCCGTCTTTGTCGATCATCAGACCTGCGTATAGGAAACCTGTGTATGGGTTACCTTCTGACGCCATACCGCGAACGGTTGGGTAGATAACTTCTTCCATGATGCGGTTGTGGATGTCTTGAGTGACGACTGGTGCAGGAGAATATGCACCCATGCCGCCAGTATTAGGACCGGTGTCCTTATCGCCAACACGTTTGTGGTCTTGGCTCGTTGCCATTGGCAATACGTTTTCGCCATCAACCATCACGATGAAGCTTGCTTCTTCGCCGTCTAGGAACTCTTCGATAACCACACGGCTGCCAGCGTCGCCAAATGCGTTGCCAGCGAGCATGTCTTTGATTGCGTCTTCTGCTTCTTCTAGCGTCATCGCTACGATAACACCTTTACCAGCCGCAAGACCGTCAGCCTTAACAACGATTGGGGCGCCTTGCTCACGAACGTAAGCCAGTGCAGGCTCAATTTCCGTGAAGTTAGCGTAAGCCCCCGTTGGGATTGCGTGACGAGCAAGAAAGTCTTTGGTGAAGGCTTTTGAGCCCTCTAGCTGTGCTGCAGCTTGAGTAGGGCCAAAGATCGCAAGACCGGCTTCTTGGAATGCATCAACCACACCAATCACAAGTGGCGCTTCAGGGCCAACAATGGTTAGCTCGATGTTTTTCTGTTTAGCAAACGCCACCAGACCTTGAATGTCTTCAACGTCAATCGCAACGTTTTCTAGTTTGGGCTCAAGTGCAGTACCTGCGTTCCCTGGTGCTACGAAAACCGTTTCAACATTTGGATTCTGAGCCACTTTCCAACCCAGAGCGTGCTCACGACCACCAGCACCAATAATTAGAACGTTCATTTAATAATCCTTTCAAAAATTTGGATTACTCTAAGCAGTTGGTGTTGTAGCAAGGCAGTGCTTGAATTCATCCCCGGGAGCATAGCCTAGCTATGAGACCGGGGTGAATGAAAGCGCTAACGCGGCTACAGCGCCAAATGCGACGAGTAATTAGTGACGGAAGTGGCGCATGCCTGTAAAGATCATCGCCATGCCATGCTCGTCAGCCGCTGCGATAACTTCGTCATCACGCATAGAGCCACCTGGTTGGATAACGCACTTAATGCCAGCTTCTGCTGCAGCGTCAATGCCATCACGGAATGGGAAGAACGCATCTGATGCCATTACGCAGCCTTCAACCTGTAGACCTTCGTCAGCAGCCTTGATGCCAGCAATTTTCGCTGAGTACACGCGGCTCATTTGACCAGCGCCTACACCGATAGTCATGTCGCCTTTCGAGTAAACGATCGCGTTTGACTTAACGTATTTAGCCACTTTCCAGCAGAATAGTGCGTCTTTTAGCTCTTCTTCTGTTGGTTGGCGCTTAGAAACCACTTTAAGGTCATCAAGCGATACCATGCCTTGGTCGCGGTCTTGAACCAGAAGACCACCGTTAACGCGCTTAACGTCAAAACCCGTTGTCTTCGTTGTCCACTCGCCACATTCTAGTAGGCGAACGTTTTTCTTAGCCGCAACCACCTCGACTGCTTCCGCAGAAACAGAAGGGGCGATAATCACTTCAACGAACTGACGCTCAACAATCGCTTTCGCTGTTTCTGCATCTAGCTCTTGGTTGAATGCGATGATGCCGCCAAACGCTGACGTTGGGTCAGTTTTGTAAGCGCGGTCATACGCTTCTAGGATGTCTTTACCTAGCGCAACGCCACATGGGTTGGCGTGCTTAACGATAACGCAAGCAGGTTCTGCAAACTCTTTTACACACTCAAGTGCTGCGTCAGTGTCAGCGATGTTGTTGTAAGACAAAGCTTTACCTTGGATTTGGCGAGCAGTAGATACAGAGGCTTCTTCTGGATTTGCTTCTACGTAGAATGCTGCATCTTGGTGGCTGTTCTCACCGTAGCGCATGTCTTGCTTCTTCACGAACTGTTGGTTAAACGTACGTGGGAATTTAGACTCCTCGTCACCTTCTTTGCTTTCTGTTGCAGAGGAGGCACCGTAAGATGGAACCATAGTGCCGAAGTAGTTAGCGATCATGCCGTCGTAAGACGCTGTGTGCTCAAACGCTGCGATAGCTAGGTCGAAACGTGTGTCTAATGTGAGAGAT
>ASHK01000063.1 GCA_000695745.1 Vibrio madracius
ACTTTTACGACATTAAAGGCAATGTGCAAGACACAAAAATGAGCAATCGTGTGATCGGATTAACCATCGCTGACTACCAAAAAATCCCGCAAGTTATCGCCATTGCCGCCGAAAGCAGCAAACCACTTTCAATTGTTGGGGCTTTGCGAACTGGCGCAGTAGATATTCTTGCGACAAGCGTCGCTAACGCAATTACTATTCTTAATTTAGACGCTCAACAATAACCTCTCAGTGCAGTGCTACCGAAGTGGCATTGCACTCTCCTCACGTCCAAGTTCATCGTCACTTCACCATTTTTTCGATTAATAGGAAAAAATCACTGTTTCTCTCTTATTCTGAATTGAGAACGTAAATAACACCATTGTCACTAGAACGTATATCGAGATCATAGAGGAGCGTATATGGGACAACTCATGATAAAAGTTATTGTTCCTGCCCAGATGCATACCGGAATGATGATGGTACCCGACCCTATGCCACAATACATTGGCACAGAATCACTGCTACCCAATGGCGCACTGCCGCCAGTCATAGCCGGAGCGACGGTGATAGGAGGTCAAAAGGTTGGAAACAAATGGTTGGGATGTACTTATATGAAAGCGCCCTACGTTATTCCTGGGTTTGCAGAGGTTGAAGAAATGCCCTCTTAACACTAGCAAGCTGTCTGTCGCCGGCGAGAATTCCGGTACTTGCCGCAATAAGCGGTAAGTACCGAAAAGATGTTAGCCGTTGATGGCGTTAGCTCTCCCACAGCCCTTTAGCATCAGAGAACATAGATTTAAACCACAGAACCACTGTGTCCCAAGCACGTTTGAAGATGGATCCCTGTTCCACATTAGACATGGCGATAAGCGGCTCAGAAGCGATTTCATCATTGCCGACACTCCAGGTGACATTACCAATGATATCCCCTTGCTTCACTGGTGCGATCAGCGGTGCGTAAATCTCGGTTTCTTTGGTAACACCTCGGCTATTACCTCGTAGATAGGTCGCGAACACATCATGGTCAAAGCCAACGTCAAGGTTAGCATTTTCTCCTTTCCAAACTCGGATTGTCGCTTCACTCTCATCAGCAACCGCTAATTGATCGGTTTCGTAGAAGCGGAAGCCATAATTGAGTAATTGCCTTGAAGCTTCAACACGTGTTTGGGTACTTGGCGTCCCCATCACTACTGAGATCAAACGCATTTGACCTTGAGTTGCCGAACTGACTAAGCTGTATCCTGCTTCTGAGGTATACCCTGTTTTCCCTCCATCGACATTCAGAGAGTTGTCCCAAAGAAGTCTATTTCGGTTGTACTGCTTTATGTCTGCCCAAACAAAACGCTTTTCAGAATAAATCTTGTATACCTCTGGCACATCCTCGATGATCTTTCTCATCAAAATCGCCATATCGTGAGGCGTTGTATGAATCCCTTGTCCATCAAGACCATGAGCATTGATGAACTGCGTACTGTTCATACCAAGATTTGCCGCCCACTGGTTCATTAGCGCAACAAAACCACTTTCTGTACCCGCGACGTGTTCAGCCAAGGCAACCGCGGCATCATTACCCGATTGCACAATCAAGCCACGAAGCAGATCGGCAACCGTGACGTTGTCACCTGGCTTAATAAACATCTTGGAAGAATCAGGAAATTTGACTGACCAAGCGTTCTCACTGACCGATACTTTACTGTCCCAGGACGTCCGTCCGTTCTCTATCTCTTTCCCGACGACATAAGCGGTCATTAATTTGGTTAAGCTTGCTGGAGCCAGCGCTGCGTTTTGATTTCCCCCTACGATGATGGCGCCAGATTGGTAATCCATCAAAACATAACCTTTGGCATTCAATGCAGGTGGATTGGGTGTTACCAACGCCGCAACAGACACCGATGAACTTAAAGCTAAAGACGCAAACATCAGTGACATCGTTTGATTCATCTCACGGACTCCTTATTCTGTGAGCACTCCTCTTACCTACCGATTCAGGGAATCTTGACGACGAATCGTCTCTTAAAGCATCGGTATCGAAGCGGAGCAGAAAGATTTCTTTCCCCCTACCCACAAACTAGAATAATATTCGCAAGTTAGCTCAGAATTTTTGTAAGATTTATTGCAGCATCTCGACATTGAGTTTTGGGGATTGTTCCTGTGCTAATTATCTCTCATCTCCTAGCACTCCCACCTTTACCTACCTCACGTTTTCTATATCGTTTTATAAAGAATGGTGACATTTGCTATACCAACAATCCGTTTAAACAGCGCACTCGCTATGCAATTTTTCGCTGGTACACTGCGAATTTCCTCCTGTGGCCCACATACTTTGTAACAATGCTCCCCTTAAAACCTCTCACAATAGGTTCAATTTACGCCAATGCTGTCTTTACCCATCATCTTGGGTAAAGACTTCAATGCCCACCCAGCTCAATTTACATCGTGACAGGAGAGCTTAGACCGCTTACTGCATCTTCCTGTTGCCACTTATCAATGACCAATGATGCGACTAAATCCCCCTCTACGTTTACCGCCGTTCTGAACGTATCCAAAGGACGTTCAATAATGAGCAGAATGGCGATAGCTTCAAGAGGTATACCCGCAGCAAGTAGCACCATTTGCATACCCGACATAGAACCTGAAGGCATGCCTGGCGCACCAACAGATGAGATCATTGCCATAATAAAGATCATCACTAAGCCAGTTGTGGTCAGGTCGACCCCAAACAATTGTGCTAAGAAAATCGCAGCAACGCCCTCAAATAGAGCCGTGCCGTCCATATTCATCACAGCCCCTAGTGGTAGCACCATACTGCTTGTACTTTGCGATACGTTCAGTTCCTGCTCAGCAACTTGCATTGACAGTGGTAACGTTGCCGAACTGGATGACGTGGCAAATGCCATCGCCATTGGTGCAGAGATTGCTTTAAACAAGGTTCTAAAACTGATTCCCGTTACCAACTTGGCAATGGATGGCAACACAACTGCGCCATGGAACACGGTCAATGCGAACACCAGCAAAGCGAATAAGAACAGTTGATGAAACAAGCCACTGTTACCGTTGCTGGTAAACTCAAATACGATAGAAAATACCGCGATTGGCGCCAACTTTATGATGCCACTAACCACCGTATTGACGGCTTTGTTCAGTCCAGACAACGTCTCAAAGATACTGTGTTTCTCTGGTAGCGAGACCAGTAACGCAATCCCCAATAAAAATGAGAATGTGACAATCGCCAGCAAGTTACCTTGCGCTAAAGCCGCTACAGGATTAACCAACGCCATACTCAATAGTTTCCCTGCGATGGCGCCACCCGTTGTGGCCTTAGTATCAATAAGCTGAACATGGCTTTCTAGCGGCACATGACTGGCAAGTGGCTGCCAAGCTGGTAATAACAGCGAAGCCCCAAGACCTAAACTGACTGCGATAAGTGTTGTAAACGTATAAAACAGGAGTGTGCGTCGTCCGATGGTTTTCAGTTTTACCGTCGAACCAATACTGGTAATGCCTTGCAACAGCGACAGCATAACGACAATACCGACGACCATTTTTAATAAGCCAATATAGGTGGTCTTACCTAACATAATCAGCTGATACCAACTCGTCTGAGTCAGGTTATTCGGTAACGGTAGAAAGGTCGCTATACTCCAAGCGAGAAACGCAGCAAACAACAATTGCAGTGGTAAAGAAAGACGCAGTTTTGCCCACATAATGGTGATATCCATAAACAATGAAACGAGTAAAGAGAAGGCGCATTGGCCTTCTCATCTTTAAACCTTGGTGCTAGTAACAATTAAGAGA
>ASHK01000064.1 GCA_000695745.1 Vibrio madracius
TTTATCCAACACTATTGTCATGTGTTAGAGCAAATTGTGACGGCACCTGAGCAGTCCATCACCGAAGTCTCCTTACTCACTCAGCAAGAGCGTCAATCTCTCATCGAAATGGGAGAATTGAATGCGCAGACCGAATGCCACTTCAAGAGTCTTGGTCAATATTTCCTAGAGCGAGTGGAGCAGTCACCGAATCAGATTGCCATTAGCTACGATGAGGTGTCTTTCACTTACCAAGAGCTTAATAACAAAGCAAATCAGCTTGCGGCACAGCTACGCAATAGCCTTGACCTTCCACAAAGCACGACAAGTCCAGATCGCTTGAACATCGGCTTATTGCTCGACAGAAGTCCCGAGATGATCATCGCCATGCTCGCGATACTAAAATGTGGCTCGGCGTATGTCCCGATGGACCCAGAGCTGCCAAAACAGCGATTAGAACATATAGCGACAGATACCAATGCCGCTCTCATCTTAACGCTCAATCGTACCGCCTATAGCAACAATCATCAGCAAGCCGACAGTAGCCAAGCGACGCTTAAGTCCAGTTATCAATCTTTTGCCGATAAATTACTGGCTATCGACCTCAGTGAACCCTTTTATCAAACTGAAGTCGATGACATAGAACCTACGGCTGGGCCCGATGACATCGCCTACGTCATATACACCTCAGGAACCACAGGCAATCCAAAAGGTGTGTTAATTAGCCACCGTAACATTGCCAGTTTAGTCTTTAACGACTTCATCAGCATCGATAGTAATGATGTCTTTGCTTTTCTCTCGTCGCCAGTATTTGATGCTGCGACCTTTGAGATTTGGACCCCGCTATTACATGGCAGTCAATTAGTGGTGCCAAGTGACGCTAAATCGTTACTGGCTTGCCCTGACGAGTTTCGTCGCATGTTGGATACCCATAAGGTCTCCAAACTTTGGCTCACCAAAACACTGTTTGAAAACTTATACTCCATCAAACCTGACTTATTCGCTCAGCTTGATTGTCTGATTATCGGTGGCGAGGCGCTGAACAAAGACGTCATTAATGATCTTCTGCAATCACCTCACAAACCGACGCATATACTTAACGGTTACGGACCTACCGAAAGTACAACCTTTACTTGCGTTCTCTCGATAGAAGAGCCGATTACCACAGCGAATGTCTCCATTGGTCGCCCAATACAGGGCAGAAGCTGCTACATCCTAGATAAGGACCGAGTACCTGTGCCCGTTGGTATCGTTGGCGAGCTCTATATTGGTGGTTTGGGACTTGCTGACGGTTACCTCAACAATCCTGAACTGACCCAAGAAAAATTCATCGCGTCTCCTTTTCATAATCGAGCGCATGCACAGCAAAAACTCTATAAGACAGGGGATCTTGCTCGCTGGTTACCTGATGGTTGCATTGAGTACATCGGTCGGCGTGATGGTCAGGTAAAACTTAGAGGTTACCGAATTGAACTCAGTGAGATAGAAAATCAGCTCAAAACCTTACCGGGTATTAATCAAGTCGCAGCTTTGGTGACAACTAATCACATTGGCAGTGGCGACAATAAAGTGCTCGTGGCCTACTACACGACCAATAAACAGCAATCCATTACCACCGATACCATTACC
>ASHK01000065.1 GCA_000695745.1 Vibrio madracius
TGCCAATAGGAACTTGGCAACCGCCTTCTAATGTCAGGTTCATTGCTCGCTCACATAAAACGCGATCTGCTGTTTCTGCGTGATTAAGAGGTTCGAGCAGTTTAATTAGTCTTTCATCATCAAGGCGACATTCGATACCGACGGCGCCTTGACCCACTGCTGGTAGAGATTCTTCCGGCTCAATAAAGCTGCGAATACGTGATTCAAGCTCTAAACGTTTCAGGCCTGCAGCAGCAAGAATAATGGCATCATATTCACCGTTATCCAGTTTTCCTAGGCGAGTGCCTACGTTGCCACGTAGCTCTTTGATGACTAGGTCTGGGCGCTGCTCTTTTAATTGACACTGTCTGCGTAGACTGCAAGTACCCACAATAGCACCTTCCGGCAATTCGCTGATGCTTGCATATTGGTTGGAAACGAAGGCATCGCGTGGATCTTCGCGCTCGCAAATTGTGACTAGGCCTAACCCTTCAGGGAAGTCGACAGGAACGTCTTTCATTGAATGAACCGCAAGGTCTGCGCGCCCTTCGAGCATAGCGACTTCCAATTCTTTAACAAACAAGCCTTTACCGCCTACTTTTGCCAATGGGGTATCTAGAATGATATCGCCTTTGGTGACCATAGTGACTAACTCAACGTCCAGTCCAGGATGCGCGGCAATGAGGGCATCTTTGACATAATGAGCCTGCCATAGGGCAAGAGGACTTTTTCGGGTAGCGATTCGGATTGGCTGAGTTTGCGTCATATCGTTCTCGTAAGCATTTCTTTGTGTTTGGGCATGGCATAATCCTAACACTGTCTCTATGAAATGCTTAGTGATTTCCCAGTAGCTCGGCAAGGTGACAACTTAGCTTGTCACAAATATTGTTAATAGTGTGAGGTCAATCGCATTTGTTATTGCGGCTACTGTTAGAATTGTCCACTATGATTTGGAAGGCAAAACCAAATCCTCGATGTTGTGCTGTGAGGGGCTGTAGTGCCGAGTATTGCTTTACCGCCTATAATAAAAATGATACATTGATCACGTTTTGAACGCTTGTTTGTTTAAAACCTACGCAATATAGCAGTTAGATTAAACCTAGGAATCACCCTTGCAGGCTTACACTCATACTCTTATCCAGAGACTTGATAATCTCAACCAGCAGCGTATTGAGCGCGCGCTGGCGCTTATGGATATGCAAGGACAACGTGTTTTCCAATTAATTCCCGCGTCTTTTCCATTTCAACCATCCTATTTATCCCTGGCTTTTTTGAAACGGACAGCCCTAGTGGTTTGTACGGTTTTGAAGCCAATGAAGTTCAACGCCAATTCCTTGATGATATAGCGTTAGCTTTGGGGCAACCGCTACCAGAGCCACGCCAACACGATATTTTAGGCCTATATACAATGGGCAGTACGTCGTCGATTGGTCAAAGCACATCAAGTGATTTGGATATCTGGGTATGTATCTCTCCAGAAATGCCAACAGAAGCCCGTGAAAAACTGAGCAATAAGTGCTTATTGATCACCGACTGGGCTAAAGGTTTGGGTGTTGAAGCGAATTTCTTTTTGATGGACGAAGAGCGTTTTCGTAGCAATATCTCCGAAGAAATGACTGGTGACAACTGTGGTTCATCACAGCACCTGTTGTTGCTCGATGAGTTCTACCGTTCAGCCGTTCGACTTGGTGGTCAACGGTTGTTGTGGCAAATTGTGCC
>ASHK01000066.1 GCA_000695745.1 Vibrio madracius
GGTCGGTGCGCATAATCGGGTTTAGATTAAACCCGGCCTTGCGCTGCTTACTTCCCTTAATTAACTTACCATCCACTTCATAGTCTGAAGCGCCATAGCCGTTGTGACCAAAGCCAACGATGAAGCTAATTGCATCCGGTGCTATACCCTCACGCAGTTTCACCTCTGCTTTACGCTTACCATTTATGCTCTCGATCCACACCATATCGCCAGTTTTAAGCCTTTAGCCTCGCCAGTTTGTTTATTTGATCTCGGCAAAGTTAGTCGGCGTTATCTGACGGATGGAGTTCGCAGACGACAAGCGTGAGTGACTCTGCAGAGCCGATTTTCGAGTCAATATGGTCATATCAAACCCTGTATCTAGATCCGATAACGGCTTGTCTAACGCTGTCACAGACTCGGCGTTTAGCGCCTGCCCCTTGAATCGCTTGCCCGTCATACTATCTACAGTGGTAGCCACCTTCTCCGAATACATAGAAATGCACTTATCGAACTGATGAGTCAATTGCTTGCCCTTGCGACGATTATCAACAGACTCAAACAGACCACCTCGACTGATAGAAAACAGTACATCTAACCACTCATTCGCTTTAAGCGTATCTTTGTGTTCTTGGTAGAAGCTATCAAGACCTGTGATTCTCAGTTCTCCATCGGTGATCTTTGGAACCTGACCAAAATTGTGAGCAAGGTTAGCCACACCCTTGATGTAGTAATCAGACATGGTATTTAGCGACCATAGTTTGCCATAGCCATCAGGAATAGCATCTTCACCAAAGCCAGGCATACCCAATTCAATCGCCACATCAATCAAGAATTGCTCATAGCTCATATGGAAGCCTTTCGCGGTTTTGTCCGTCATGGGCTCTACAACAGGAGTGCGTAATGCCGTGCCTTTAACCAATGTTGCCTCCATCATTGGATGATGCACATACTGCTCAAGGTACATGAGATCTGGGATGATGTAGTCTGCATAGGCTGAACTGTCACCCACCACGATGTCCGATGCGATCAACAAAGGCACTTCGTTAGGATCGGAGATCTTGGCAATGATCTCATCTCGGCCCGCGCTTGGCGTTGAGTACAGAGGTGTACACATATGCCAGAGCAAGATGTCTGTTTTATAAGGGTAGCCATCGATAATAGACGGAATAATCTCACTAAACACATCTTTGGTGATTGGGAACCAAGGACGCTGAGCCGGATATGGGTTCTCACCATTGGCCAGTTTGCGCTTATATTCGCTGGAGTCTTCATAAGCCATCTGCTCACGGGTAATGTGCAAGCCTTGAGGTTTCGCTTTAAGTCCAGGAATGGTTTTCAGATCATAGGCACCACTATTGTAATCGATACCGCCACCACCAACGGACAGACCGCCGGTCCAGTTCATATTGCCCATCACAACGTTGATCTGATTAATCAAAAAGCCGGTGTAATAACCGTTCGGATGCTGAGCAATGCCTCGATAAAACTCAACCGCTGACTTACGTCCTGCCTTGGCAATGCCCTTAGCTAGCCACCCAAGTTTCTCGACTTCTACGCCCGACTGCTCACTATACTCCGCCATGCTTTGGCTAAATACAGAGTCACGAAGCAGCGAGAAAGAAGTGGCCAGAGCCTTGCCGTTTAGTTCACCTTTAAACTTAATATCTGCCTCATCTACGGTATCAAATGGCACGATGTTGCCGTTCTTATCCGCCACTAGATATTTGCCGTTCTGACGAGCAAACTTGCCGCTTTCCAGGTCAATCAAATAAGAGGAGTTGGTATAGGAAAGTTCACCAAAGCGCTTCGCAGATTCTAAGCTTGGACGACTCAGGTAGCTGCGGTTGAAACCTTCACTTTCAATCAGGGTACGTAAGATAGCTGCAGCAATGGCACCATCAGAGCCTATCTTAGGACAGATCCAATGGGTGTTAGGTGAGGTTTGCACCGTGCGCGGAAGTACAGGGTCAACGACAGTGATCTGCGCTCCTTTGACTCGCGCTTCTGCACTGTATTTGCCCATAGTCTGCATTGGGAAGTTAGCTTCACCTGGTGCTGTCCCGAAGAACACCATAAACTCAGACTCGGTAATATCAGCCTTGGCATTGTGCTTGCCCGCATAAACCTCACCGGTTGCAATATGGTGGGACAACTCACAGATGTTGGTGTGCTCGTAGTTATTCACGGTACCGAATGAACTACAAAATCGCGACTGGAAGTCTTTACGACTCTTGACGATGCGTCCTGCTTGTAGCACAAACTTATTGGTCTCAAAACCATACTCTGGGTTTTGCTTGTCGATCAAGGTATCGCGCTGCTGATAGAGTTGTTTGAAACCCTTCACGTTCAAGTTTTGGCTGTCAGTATCTGAGGTATCGGCAAATATCTTGCCGCCATTAACCGTCTCTGAAATCAACTGCTCCCAAGAGATGGTCTTCCATTTACCTTCACCTCGCTTGCCTACTCGTTTTAGCGGTGCACTTAAACGGTATTCGTCGTACAGGGTCTCGATACCTGCATTACCGCGAGCGCAAACCGTGCCTACCGCTGCGGCAGTTGCACTGATTGGTGTCGAGATGTCTGTGTAATCGATCTTGGTATTTGGGTGATAAGGGTTACCAACGATACGCTCAACCTTACCACTTTTGTTGTTCACTTTAACGCGTAGACCGCACTCAGAATGACACTGCAAGCAAGTAGTGTGCTTAACACAATAGTCCGGAGCAATCTGATGTTTACCTACTTCATCCAAGCGCCATTCAACGTTGTCAGAGTTACCATAAGCCTGGTAATTAACAGGTTCACCGTTTTTACTCATAGTAATGGCACGGGCGAAGATACCCGAATAGGCCGCACCACCAGTTGCAATACCAACACCGGCAGCACCTTTTAGAAATTTACGTCTATCCATTGGTTAATCCTCAATTTTTTGAATAAGAGCGGGAACAGCCAGTAGTAGAGCTGCAAACAAGCCACCGGTTAACAACAAAGATGCGACCGTAAAGTAAAGCTCGTGTAGGTCTGGAGCAAACAGCGCTATGCCACCCCCACTGCGACTCACGCCTTCTCCACCTACAAGCAAGCAATAGCGTACAAAGTAGGCACCAACTGCCGACAATATAAAAGCGGTCAAGACCATAGCGCGCGACCGATTGATCAGCAGGATCGCTAGCGCCAGAACGAAGCCGCCGAAGGCTGTCCACTCAATGCCAGCAAAATGCGTATCCAGAAGGGCCTTTGAGAGTTGAACCTCAGCGCCAGAGAAACGAATCGCCCACCAATTGGCTAAGAATAAAAACGCGATATTGATAAACAGCAGTGTTCCAAGAATGTTGCTTCTGATAGTGCTTCTATCGTGAGACAGAACATTGAATAGTAGAGCACCAACAGCCACCCCAGATAGAGAGGTCAGGACTACCGTTAGTGGCGAGTTCCACAGCGCCACGCCATGCTCATTCATCATCCAAATGCCTGAATAAGCGGGTAAGAAGAGCCCTAAAACCACGATCCCAACCCGAAGTGGATTAAATAGTTTCTCAGCAATAGGGTTATAAGGTGCGAATATTGTCAGCAATAACAGCCCATAAACACAGGAATAGCCGGCACACCGTACTTGATGATAGAACCGTTCCAGTTTTCCCATCCGGCGATAAATCCATAGATCAAGCGGCCTTGCTGCTGCACCTCTGCCAGTACGTTGAAGGTTGCACATAAGGCCAAAGCGACCGCTACCAGCTGTGGTAAATAGACTTTGCTCGGTTTTTCGGTACACAATGCCCAAGCAACACCTAGGCCACCAGCCATACCTGCGAGCAACGAGTAGTTAACGAACAGCAAACCAAAAGGCATCTGGTTCGATACGTTGATAATATTAATCATTGTTCGCCCCCTTGAAGGTCAACTCAACATCATCCATGTTACGCTCAAGATCTAATAGCCAGGTGTTAGGCTCAATCTCACCATTAGCAATCTCAGGATTATTTAGGCCGATGTAAAAAACGTTCGGCTTAGTGCCTGCGCTTGGTTTAAGAACCGATACATCGTTCTCTGCAATAAGCTTGCTTGCTGGGCTTTGAGGATCGTTCAGGTCACCAAATATTCGAGCACCACCGACACAGGTCTCGGCACAAGCTGGAAGTAGTCCTTCTTCTAATCGATGAGCACAGAAGGTGCACTTGTCTGAAATTTTGGTCTCAGAGTTGATAAAGCGAGCGCCGTAAGGGCAGGCTGTAACACACGAACCACAACCCCAACATTTATCGGAATCGACCAACACTAGGCCATCTTCACGCTTATAGGTCGCTCCAGTTGGACACACAGAAACACAACTTGGCGTTTCACAGTGGTTACACAGACGAGGTAAGAATGAACGACGAGTGTCTGGATAGCTCTTCACCTCAATGTCGCTAACCCAAGTTCTGAACTGACCGACAGGCGCATTATTCTCGAATTGKCACGCCACGGTACATGCTTGACAGCCAACACAACGTCGTAGATCAATGACCATGCCCCATCGTTTTCCTGAGGCAATCTTTTTTTGCTTTATTGTCGGTTGTGATGCCATTGCAGATGCAGCAACGGTCGTCACTGCCGTTGCAATGGTGCCGGTGAAGAGCTGTCGCCGCGATATTCGTTTATCCGCCATGATTTTTCTCTGAAACAGTGAAGTGATTCACGAAATTTAACAATAATAAAACAGCGGGAAATTGATCTGAGCACGTTAATCGCCAATCGACGATGAAAGATAAGGTTGCTGAAATAGTGTACAGCCATACATCCTGCAAGAACTCTGAGGAGATATTGTTCACCTTCAATGACAATTAAGATGATGGGGTAGTCAAATCTCGTGGCTTGTCATCTGCCTCATTACTATGGACGAGATAACATTCCCGCAAAATAGATTCACGGGCGACAAACTCTTATTTGGAAAATGCAACACTTAGGAGAAGGTTATTTGGAAACAGACTAAG
>ASHK01000067.1 GCA_000695745.1 Vibrio madracius
TGAAGGTGAGATTATTGTGGATGGCTCTGACGTGATGAAACTATCCGACAAAGAGTTGCGCGACTTCCGCCGCCACAAGATGTCGATGGTATTCCAACGTTTCGGGTTGCTTCCACATAAATCCGTCATCGACAATGTAGCCTATGGTCTACAGATTCAAGGCCTAAGTAAAGCAGAGCGTTTAACCAAAGCAAAAGAATGGATTAAGACCGTAGGCTTAGAAGGCTATGAACAACAATACCCTAGTCAGCTGTCTGGTGGACAACAACAACGTGTTGGTCTTGCTCGCGCTCTATGTACCGACGCTGACATCCTTTTGATGGATGAAGCCTTCTCGGACACTCGATCCACTGATTCGTAGCGAAATGCAGGATCAACTGATAGAACTTCAGGAGACGCTGCACAAAACCATCATTTTTATCACCCATGACTTAGATGAAGCGCTGCGTTTGGGTGACCGTATTGCCATCCTTCGTGATGGTGTGGTTGTGCAGCAAGATAAACCGGTCGATATCTTGCTCAACCCCGCAGATGACTATGTCGAAGCCTTTGTTAAAGACGTAAACCGTGCGCGTGCGCTAACTGTAGAAACGGTGATGCAGCCTCCGATTTCGCGTATTACAGCGGAGACGTTAGGTGAAGCACTAACGCAGATGCGTCGCTCGAAACACGATTATGGTTACGTTGTCACTGATGAAGGTTATCAAGGGGTAATCACTCAAGAAGCCTTAGAACAAGTAGAACGCTCTGATTATCATAAGGAAATCCCTGATGACATGTTGGATGATGTCCCTGCTGTGAAAAGTGATGCTTTATTGGAAGAAGTGATTCCAGAGACTTTGGATAACGATCACCCGCTTCCTGTCGTCGATGATAATGGCGATTTACAAGGCCATCTATCCAAATCAACACTTGCTGATGTCCTTAGTGACAACGCCAGCGACGGCGCTCCCTCACAAGAGGAGAACTCTGAAGCAAAAAAGGGCGCAGCCTAAACTAACGAATGGCGCAAACATTAGGTTTGCGCCATTCTCCCGTCGCCTATCTTCAGACCAATACGTTACCTACTCAATAATCTCGCTGACTTCAATGATGTAAAACGTGATGATTTTCCTGCGACTCGATATAACGAAATCGACTTTCTTTTAATAACCAGGATAACGGATGACGTACCCAAGGTTGTGGGTCTTGAGGAGCAAAAGCATCCACCCCTCTCAAGGAAATACAGCGCCAGCCACACTGTTCTGCTTGACGAATACAACGACTCGCGTGCCAAAGCTGAGCAACAATATTGACTTGACGCGCTTGGGTATATTGCAGCGCTTT
>ASHK01000068.1 GCA_000695745.1 Vibrio madracius
CAATATCGACCTTGTTCTGGGAGAAGTCGATGGCTGGCCTGCTATTGGCACAGAAGTTCAAATGCAACGGAGCGAAATGCGAGCCGGGGGCTCTGCAGGTAACTCCTCTTTGGCATTATCGGGGCTTGGCGTCGCTCATCAGTACATCAGTACCATAGGTAAAGATACCAATGGGCAATGGCTAAAATCCGAGTTTGAATCGCGCTATTGTGACTGGATAGATGTCGCTATCGATACCACGCTCACCGTGGGCATTGTTCATAAAGGCGGAGATCGCTGCTTTTTTACCACTCCTGGGCATTTACTTGAGGCAGAGATAGACCCTTTGTTATCACGTATTCCTGTGGCACTTGAACACGTTTCTATCGCACTCATCTCTGGTCAATATTTAATGCCAAAGCTGTGCGAAAAGTCTGAAATATTGATGCAGACATTAAAGTCTAAAGGTTGGATAGTGGCCATTGACCCCGGCTGGCCTCCAGAAGGTTGGAATGATAATGCCACATCTGTGATGACCCAATGGCTGCAACAAGCTGACATTGCGCTGTTGAATGAAGATGAAGTCTGTGGCTACACCAAGCAATGTCTGCTGGATTCTGGAATAGAGGCAATCCGTTCATTAATGGATAGCCAAGCTTGCTTAGTCGTAAAAATGGGTAAACAAGGCGCGAAAGCGCTGGTGGATCACCACGAGTACTCTTTTCCGGCTCCACATGTCAACGTCATCGATACAGTAGGTGCCGGCGATACATTTAACGCGGCGTTCATTGCGGCTTTGGTCGCAGGGGATGGCGTGGAATCGGCACTACAAAACGGTGTTCGCGTCGCCGCCAAAGTTATTTCTACCTATCCAAGACGCTATCAATAACCACTGTTTGCAGTCAATGAATCACTCGCTAATGGATCAATATTGGTATACACAAAGCGCCCCATCAGGGGCGCTACAAATAATGATGTTTTGTGACCAACGTTAGCTATTAAAGTACAAACAGACTTTACGACCATCAACGTCACGAATATCAAATGGGATCTCGTAGATCGCCTCCATCACATCCTGTTGAATAACGTCATCGACTTTGCCTGCTTTGACGACTTCACCCAGTTTCATCGCTACAATATTGTCTGAATAACAAGAAGCAAAGTTGATATCGTGAATGACAATCACCACCGCTTTGTTGAAATCATGCGCTAAGCGCCGCAGCGTATGCATAATCTCGACGGAATGTTTAATGTCGAGGTTATTAAGAGGCTCATCTAGGAAGACATAATCCGTATCTTGAGCCACGACCATCGCAATAAACGCCATTTGACGCTGACCGCCACTAAGCTGATCCAAATACTTGTTCTGAATGTCTTCGATACCTAGATGGTCCAGCGCTTTATCAATGATCTGGTTATCTTCTTCGGTCAGTCGACCTTGTGAATGAGGGAAACGACCGAAAGACACTAACTCCCTGATTGTAAAGCGCATATTAATGTTGTTGGACTGACGTAATACAGCAAGGTGCTTAGCGAGTTCTTTGGTATCCCACTGAGCCAGAAGCTTATCACCAATCAACACTTCACCCGCGTCGCTTTCGGTTAAACGACTCGCCATCGACAATAATGTACTCTTACCTGCACCATTGGGACCAATAATTGACGTCACTTCTCCTTTAGGGAACAGCGCATCAGCGTCCTTAACAACAAAAGTCTTCCCGTATTTTTTACTTAGACCTGTTAACTTAATCACTTTATTACCCTTAATTAATTCTGTTTCTTAGTAGTAAGAACAGGAAGTATGAACCACCTACTAGGTTGATAATGACGCTAATGGTGGTTTCGAATGCGAGGACTTTTTCCACAAACCATTGACCACTAACTAATAGAAACACCGCCAGTAAACTGCTTGCAATAATAAGAAAACGATGCTGATAGTGATTGAACATCTCACGAGTCAAACTTACCGTGATTAATCCAAAAAAGAGTACTGGGCCAACCAATGCCGTTGAAATCGCTATCATGACGGTAATTAGGATCATAATGCGCTGTGTCAATTGCTTGGTGTTGACACCTAGGCTCGTTGCATTATCAACTCCGAGCCACAGGACATCGAGTTTGGGTGCGTAATAAAACAGAATGGCAAGACACAAAGAGAGTGGTATTAAGCTCCAGTAAACCAGCTCTGAGTTAACATTATTAAAACTTGCAAACATTGAGTTTTGGATAGAGGCAAATTCATTGGGGTCCACTAACATCGTTAGGAAACCAGTCACGCTACCAAACAAACTGCCACAAACAATGCCGATCAATAGCAGGGTAAAGACATTGCTGTCTTGGCGTTTGAAGTAAAAATGGAATAGTACCAGCGAAAAGCCAATCATGACGCCTGTCGATAACAAGAAGTTGCTCATCGCATGAACAACCCAAAAACTCGCGCTCCCTAAAATGACCACCATCAACACTTGTACCATTAGGTACAAGCTATCAAAGCCCAAGATAGATGGCGTTAGGATACGATTGTTGGTTATCGTCTGAAAAACCAAAGACGATGCCGAAATCGCCACGGCTGCCAGTATGATTGCCAGTACTTTAGGAATTCGGCGCGACAAGAAAAATTGGTAGTTGTCCGCCGTTAGGCCTTGGCCGATAAACCATGCAGTGATCGCCAAACAACCGGCAATAAGTAAAGTAATCTTTAATGAATCACGCATTGGCTTTATCTCTCAACACCAGATAAATAAATACTGCACCACCGAAAATACTGACGATCATCGAGATTGGCATTTCATACGGGAAAATGATTAAACGACCTAAGATGTCGCATGCGAGCACGAGTATGATGCCCCAGTAAGCGGTCCATGGAAGAATGCGCTTCATGTTATCCCCCATAAACAACGAGACGATATTCGGCACAATAAGTCCTAAGAAAGGAATGACACCGACAATCATTACCACTGTTGAAGAGCTAACAGCGACAAGAATGACACCGATGAAGACAATTTTTTGGTAGTCCAATCCAATGTTCTTAGCGAAGCTTTCGCCCACACTCGCAGCACTGAATTGACGCGCATAAAAGTAAGCCAGTAAGCAAGCGGGAACCGCTAAGTACAAGATTTCATAATTTCCTTGGAGCACACTCGCGAAGTTTGCAATAGTCCATGAGGACATGGTTTGCACCAAGTCATACTTGTAAGCAATGAAGGTAGTCAACGCTGAAATAACGTTGCCATACATAATACCGATTAAAGGCACAAGCACTGCGTTCTTAAACTGCAATCGTTGTAAAAACTTAACAAAAATCAACGTACCAAAGACGGCAAAAAAGAAAATGACACCTAAATGTGTCCACTGACTAGCACCACCAAAGAAGATCAAACCTGCTACATACCCTAACAAGGCGCAGTCAATAGTGCCCGTGGTCGATGGTGAAGCAAAACGGTTTTGAACAATCTGTTGCATGATAAGACCAGCAACACTTAAACCTGCACCAGCAAGGATAATAGCGAGCAGCCTTGGAACTCGACTGACAACGTAGATAGAGTAAGCATGTTCATCGCCACGAAATAAATCCGCAAGAGAAACGTGAGCTGCGCCTAACACCAGCGAACTTGCTGCTAAAACAATCAGCAATGTGCTGGCTAGAATGTATTTATGGATGGTCATTGAAAATGATGATGGGCCAGTAAATGAAAACAATAATGGACTAAAGTCTCTCTTAGGTGGCTAAGAGAGACTTTGGGACAACTAAAATTAATTCAGCGCTTTATCGATGTCAGCGATCATGGTTTGTGTCGCTGTGATGCCGCCGCCAGAGATATACCAAGCATTTGGCGTAATATAAACAATTTTCTTATTTTGAGCCGCTGGCGTTGAGTTTACCAATGGGTTGTTAAACAGCTCTTTTGCCTTACCGACGCTGCGACCAATGGCCTGTTCACGGTCGAGAATAAAAATGACTTCCGGCTTAGCATCAGCCACGTACTCGAACGAAATTAGGTTGCCATGTGCTCCCTCGATAGGCGCTACACTTTGACTCGTTGACTCAGCAAAGCCAAAGTCATCGAATATAATTGAGAAACGGCTACCTTTGTTAAACATCGCAACGTTACTGCCGTTATTCATGAGCATTAGCGCGTCCAAATCTTGTTTGAAACTTCGGCAGCAGTTTTATCAAACTGAGCTTGAGTTTCAGCAATTAACGCTTCTACTTCGGCTTCTTTATCAAATAGTTTGCCAAGCATGCGCCAGTTAGCTTGCGCGTCTTTCCAGTACTCGCCATTATCCACGTAAAACATAACCGTTGGTGCGATCTTGTTTAGATCATCGTAAACACGAAGCATACGGTTTTCAGCAATAATAACGTCTGGTTTTAAGGTAAAAATCGCTTCAAAGTCAGGCTCTCCAACCGAACCTGTATTGCTAGTAGATTCTTTGTACTTCGCCAAATAATCTGGTAACAGTGAGTGTGGTGCTCCCACGGGTTGCACACCTAAACGATCTAAAACATCTAGACTACCGTTACCTAACACAACAACACGTTTGGGCGTTTCATCAAATTCAGCCGTCCCCTTAAAATGCTGAATGGTGATTGCGCTTGCGCTCGCTATCATTGCGAAGCTTGCGGTTAATGTCAGCGCACCACGCTTAACGAAACTCAAAAACTGACTCATTCCGATTTCCTTATATATTTTATGGTTATATTAAACTGAATCATTATCACTTAGAGCCAAATAGGAATCAATATCATTTTCATAGCTAATTGTATTTTTGTTGTTATAAAGCAAAGAATCCCGAGACTTAGGCAAAATGATGTTACAAAATCTAACAAAGAATGAGGGAAGATACGGTATGCCGGTACAAAACCCGATCAATAACAATATAATTTAATAAAAATAACCATATTGTTTTTAATAGAAGTGGCTTTGGCTTAGTATGAAGAACGTCTGTCATGTTGCGAGAATCTATTCACTATGTCCACTACCAAAGCTAAGTACTCTGATATCTATCAGGCGATTAAGGAGAGAATTCTCTCGGGACAGTACACGACCAACCAAAAATTACCAGGTGGTAGTGAGCTAGCATTAGAATTTGGATGCAGCGAACTTACCATCAAAAAGGCACTCGATATTCTTGTTACTGACGGTTTGGTTGTGAGAAAACGAGGATCTGGGTCGTACGTGAAGCGTCCACTGGGTAACTCCGGTTACAAACACCTTTATGGCACTAAAGCCAATGTCCAAGACAGTGGGCAGTCCTTAACAACGAAAGTACTAGAATTCTCCGTCGTCCCTGCCGATAACTTCTTAGCGCAACGTTTGAACTGTGATATTGAAGACATGTTGTACAAAACGACACGGGTACGCATTATTGATGGTAAACCTGGTGCGGTAGAAGAGACCTATATGCCTATTAATGTCATTCAAGGTTTAAAGCGTGAACATGCCCAAGATTCTATTTACAGCTACATCACCGACACATTGGGCCTCAAGATCCACAGTTCGACGATGGAAATCACCGTCGTTAAAGCGAATGCATTCTATGCCGCTGAGTTGGAAATAAACTTAGGCGAACCTTTGGTTAATGTAGAACAAATTGTTTACCTCGATAATGGCGAAATTTTCGAGTACTCCAATGTGAAACATCGATGGGAAGGTTACAAATTCGCCACTAACTTCGTAAAGCTGTAAGACTTATCTGGTTGAATACCTACATTACTCACCTAGCTTGTTAAAGTCTTAATTAGTGTTACATTTGCTTACAGGTATGACGATTTTTCGGAAACAGGTAACGCTTATGGCTGGCTTGAGTTTATTGACTCTTCTCGATGATATTACTGCGGTATTGGACGATGTCGCGCTGCTATCAAAAGTAGCAGCAAAAAAACGCAGGGGTATTGGGTGACGATCTCGCCCTCAACGCTCATCAAGTCTCTGGCGTGTCTGCGGAGCGTGAAATCCCTGTGGTATGGTCGGTTGCTAAAGGCTCATTTAGAAATAAATGTATTCTTGTCCCCGCCGCGCTCATTATCAGCTTTATAGCACCTTGGCTGATTAATCCACTATTGCTGCTTGGGGGACTGTTTCTCTGCTACGAAGGTGCAGAGAAGATTCTAGAGAAACTCTTTCACAACAAACAACAAGTCGATGATCAGGCCACTTTGGATCTTGGCGGTGATTCTGTTGAGGAATATGAGAATAAGAAAATTGCTGGCGCGATTCGCACCGATTTTATTTTATCGGCAGAGATCATTGTTATTGCGCTAGGCACCGTTCAAGGTCAGTCCACCAGCATACAAATTATGGTAGTTAGCCTAATCGCAGTATTAATGACCATCGGTGTATATGGGTTGGTTGCTGGGATTGTTAAGCTCGACGACTTAGGTTTCTACTTAGAAAGAAAGTCTAATGGGAAGGGTGTGCTTTCCAGTATTGGCAGAGGATTAATCGCCTTTGCCCTAAACTGATGCGTGGACTGACTATTGTTGGTACTGCGGCGATGTTCTTAGTGGGCGGCGGTATTGTTGTCCATAACGTCCCCGCCATTCACCATCTTATTGAACCTATCATTATGGACATTCCCAACTTGTCCGTTGCTCAAGCTACCATTCCAGCTCTGCTCAATGGCGTTATTGGTATCATCGCAGGTCTGATTGTTGTGGCTGTATTTAGCGTCATCGGCAAGTTTAAAGCAACCGCTTCTTAATGAGTAATTAAGGTTGTAGCTGACTAACAGCTACAACCGCATGACGACGTATCACTCGATTTCACTTGCTGCTTAAAATTTTGCAGTGACGCTTTGCGGATTTGCTCAAGATCTGAGCGTTTGACGACCACTTCAGACTTCGATTTTGGCTGACTAGAACACGCGTAGGTTTGTTTGCCATCGACCTCAATCAAACACGCTTTGCAGCAACCATGTTTGCGCTTGTTTTTCAAACATGGTGCAGGAATCCTTATCCCTACTCTGCTTGCTAATTCGACTAAGTTCTTTTCTAGTGCTCCTATAACTGTCGTTTGACCATCGATAATTAAGGTGGCAGGTTTAATCTGAAACATATTTCTCAACCGTTGTGTTTGATTCTCACTATAAGACGAAGCAAACAAAAAAGACGACCAAATTTTAAAATTTTATTCCATTTAGTGTTGAAAACAACGTCAGACCCTATCTTTCGAGAATCTGGCCTTAGTCGATGACACAGTACGCTTTCTCTGTGTCCCTATACCAAATAATCAATGGGGTATTGGCATTATATGGAATCCAAGTATTCACAACCCAGCAAAAGACCGTTTTCTCGATATGTGACAAGAAAACGGCCTTCATCTAGATTAGTCTGAGCGACCACCTTTGAAGCATAGTGTAACGACCATCAGCATCGATACCACAGTGAGCGACAACCCTAAGTTGGCCAAAGCACTTGATGCCGATAAACCAAGGCAATCAATGTGTAGTACAGAAGACCAAGAATAGCACTCGCACAACCCACCGCTTGTTTGTAGTTCGCTAACGCTTGACTTAGCACGTTAGGAATACCGATACCAAACGCCATAACCACGATCATCATTGGCAATAAGAACCACAGATTGTGTTGCGTCATATAGACGCCAAGGGAGCCAAGCGTAGATAAACCAACCGCGAGTTTGATTAACAACGCCGACGTTATACCTTTGCTTAGCAATCGTTTGTTGATTGAGCTACCGATCAACGTTCCGACTGCCAACACCACACCCGAGTAGCCAAACTGTTGAGCATTAAGCCCCAGTTCACGAAATATAAATGGACCGATCTGGTAGTAGTTAAACACCACGACGTTAAAACCGGCAACTAGCAGGGCTGACACCCAAATGTGTCTGTCCATTAGCATCTTTTTCGCTGTCTGAGCCAACGGCGCTTTGCGCGCTTCTTGGCTGCGAGTTTCTGGCAATAGAAACGCACTTTTGCTAAGCAATACTACTGCAAGGATACAAAGCGCCAAGAATACGTAAGTGTGTCCTCCTAAGTGAGTAAGCTGTCCGCCTACGAACATACCGATAACCGGGCTGATAGCAATGCCCATTCCCACTAATGAAAAGGCTTTCCCTAACTCCCCACCAACGAACTTATCGCGCAACATTGTTTGTGTCACTACCGACCCTGCCGCTGCGCCAAAAGCGCTAACAGCACGAGCGACCAACAGCATGTCGAACGACGTCACGAATACAGCGGCAAATACACCTAGTGCATAAGTCATCAGGCCTAATAGCATACTGACTCGACGTCCTAAAATATCAGACAAAATACCCCATGCTACAACACCAATAGCAAAGGCATAGAAATACGTTGCAATGGTTGCTGCCGCGAGATTGTCACTCACCCCAAAATACTGCCCAATCTCTCCTAGTGCTGGGCTGTAGATAGTTTCAACAATCTGAGGAAACATAATAAGCAGCACTAATAGCCACATTGGAGGTTTTGACATCTCTCCATATTTTGTGTGTTGAATCATTGTGATTCCTCCTCTTTATTTGATGGTGATAAGTTTATCGTTAA
>ASHK01000069.1 GCA_000695745.1 Vibrio madracius
AGTCTGTCGAAAGGGGGAGACGACATATTGAATTTATCAGGCATAAAAACGAGCTCCGTAACCGTGGCTATGCTGATAGTCTGGCAAAATTAACGACAAGCTCCAGACGACTTTAGTCGAATAGTAGCCATGTAAAACCTATGGCCTTTTGATATGGGGAAATTCATTTCTATAAACAATTCCCTTTTTTGCAAACGTTTCACATTGCATAATGGGCGCGATCTTATTCAGAGTATTTCTTAGCTCTCTTTCCTGTTGTTGTTTTAGGTTGCTACTATGTTGAGTCCATCCCCATTCGCTTGGGTATCCCAATATCTATTTGGTTTCTTTTTTGCCTACGGTGTTTATCTGCCTTTTTGGGCGTTGTGGTTTGAGGACCAAGGGGTATCAGCCGCCGATGTTGGTATGTTGATGGGATTGGGCTTTGCCACTCGCTGTATTGCAAACCTATTGATTACTCCTCGGATTCACAAAGCAGAGAGTCTGCTACCAGCACTGCGCTGGGCAACGTTAGCGTGCACCATTTTTATCGCTGCTCATCTAGCCGCGGGACCAAGTTTTATGATGCTAGCGTTGGTCACGGTCTTATTTAATCTCAGCTTTGGTCCTGTTGTGCCTTTGTCTGATGCGATGGCGAATCATTATGCGAATCGCGGTATGTTGGATTATGGGCGCACTCGACTTTGGGGATCTATTGCCTTTATAGCGGGCTCCTCCGTCGTGGGGTACTTAGCGTCGCAGTTTGGCGCCAATATGATTGTTTATACTGCGATTGCCGGTTTCGTGTTCTCTATGTTGCTGGTGATGCGTCATCCTGCGACGATGCCGATTTCACAACACGAGGATGATGCGGTTAGACCAAAACTCACCTTATTGTTAAAAGATTGGTCGGTGATACGCTTTTTGGTGCTGATTGCGCTTATTCAAGGAAGTCACGCTGCCTATTACAGCTTTAGCTCGATTTATTGGAAAGAAGCGGGGCATCCAGAAAGTCTCATCGGCTACTTGTGGAGCTTAGGTGTGGTATCTGAAGTCCTACTGTTTGCATTTAGTAAAAAGTGGTTTGCGGGTTGGTCGCTGCGCACACTGTTTGTGATTTCTTCGGTGGGCGTTATGGTTCGTTGGGGATTAACCGCTTCAACGACCGCGGTTGGTGCACTTGTAGTGATTCAATTACTGCATGGCGTGACATTTGCAATCGCCCATATTGCGGCGATTCAATACATTCAAAAGTCAGATGCCAACAAAATGGTGGCGTTGCAAGCACTGTATAATGCCATTCCACTTGGTGCATTTATCGCTCTGATGATGGCGGTCAGTGGTTGGGGTTACGAATTGTGGGGAGCCAAAGTATTCTGGGGTATGGCGGCGATGGGCTTTTTCGCACTGTTTATTAAAGTTGAGCCGAAAAATAGAGGCGTGCGAGATATCAACGAAAATTCTCAGCCTGAGCCACAGAATTGAGGCTGAACGTTTGTGAAATTTAGTGATAGCCCTTTAAATAATAGTTAAGGAATTTAAAGGGATATCACAACATGCAAGGATGGGTAGTCGTCCCCGTCTCACTGGCGTATTTGGGAATTTTGTTTCTTATTGCGTGGTATGGAGACAAGACAAAAAAATGGTTATCTAACTGGCGGCATGGTATATAGCCTATCTATTGCGGTGTATTGTACTTCATGGACCTTTTACGGCACGGTAGGCCAAGCTAGTTCCAATCCTTGGGCATTTCTGCCCATTTATATCGCTCCCATTCTTGTTTTTACATTAGGCTGGCGCGTGATTGCGCGCCTTATCCTCATCGCAAAGCGTGAACACATTACTTCTATTGCGGACTTTATCGCCGCACGTTATGGAAAATCTCAGGGCTTAGCGGTGGCGGTGACGCTTATCGCGGTAGTCGGAATCTTGCCTTATATCGCATTGCAGCTTCGCGGTATTACCATGGGGTTGGATGTTGTCGCACCGAATCTAGCGGATGAACTGGGCTACCAAGATCACCATATTTCATGGTTTGTTGTTGGCGCGCTCGCGATTTTTACTATGCTGTTCGGTACACGCCACATCGATAATACTGAGCACCATCGTGGCATGATGATGGCTGTTGCGTTTGAGTCAATCATCAAGTTAGTGGCATTCCTCGTTGTTGGTTTTTTCATTCTTTACTTGGCATGGCAGCGCCCAGATATCCATCTAGGTGAACTGGCATCAAATACCTATCAATCCCCCAATATACCTACCTTGCTGATTCATACCGGCCTGACCATGATGGCGATCGTGTGTCTGCCGCGCCAATTTCACACTATAGTAGTGGAGAATGAGCGCGCCCAAGACTTGCATACCGCAAGGTGGCTTTTCCCTGTCTATTTATTATTGATGGGTCTGTTTGTATTGCCAATTGCTTGGGTAGGACAAGGTTTATTAATGGGGACGCCTCCGGATACCTTTGTCATCAGCATACCTAAATTTGTAGAGGCGAATAATATTGCTTTATTGGCATTTTTAGGAGGGACATCAGCGGCGAGCGGTATGGTGATTGTGTCGACCATCGCCCTGGCTATTATGGTGTCGAATGATCTGGTGATGCCGCTATTGTTGCGCCGAATTAAATTAGCACACCGCTCACATCGTCATTTATCAGGTCTGCTACTCATTATTCGTAGAGCACTTATTTGTCTGTTGTTGTTTGGGGCTTGGGGGTTTTATCAGGCGCTAGACACAATACACTCGCTATCGGCGATTGGCTTCTTGTCGTTTTCAGCCATCACCCAGTTTGCCCCTGCCTTGATAGGCGGAATGTACTGGCGTCTTGGTAATCGCAAAGGGGTGTATGTCGGACTGTTTGTTGGATTCGCAATTTGGCTCATTACGCTAATGAGTGAAACTGGGTTGCTGGCTGGCGATGCGACCAACAATCTACTTTTACGAGTGATTACGCCGCCCGATATTCTTTCATCTCTGCATATTGAAAGTTCTGAC
Source organism: Vibrio madracius (assembly GCA_000695745.1). GTDB lineage: Bacteria > Pseudomonadota > Gammaproteobacteria > Enterobacterales > Vibrionaceae > Vibrio > Vibrio madracius. The sequence continues at coordinate 2,980 of ASHK01000069.1, forward strand.
TGGGGCATGCTGATCAGTGTTGTGTTGAATGCGATTTGCTTTGTAGTGATCTCACTGGCAACGCGTTCAAGCCTAACAGAAAGACTGCAATCGGCTTCATTTGTTGGCACTCCGCTACCTGAAAGTGAGAACCTGAGTTTATACCAAAGCCGAGTCACAGTAGCTGAATTGGAGATGCTCGCTTCTCGTTTTGTTGGCAGAACCAGAGTCAGGAGTGCTTTTCGTCAGTTCTGGAAGCAGCATGAAAAGCAGCCCTTACCCAATCAGCAAGCCTCTGCAGAGTTGATTCGTCATACCGAACGTGTGTTGGCTGGGGTGTTCGGCGCGTCATCGGCCAAATTGGTGTTAACGTCAGCCTTGCAAGGACGGAATATGCAGCTTGAGGAAGTGGCGACCATTGTTGATGAAGCGTCGGAGCTTTATCACTTTAGCCGCGGCTTGTTGCAAGGTGCGATTGAACATATTGGGCAAGGTATTGCGGTAGTAGATAAGCAGCTTAGGCTGGTCGCGTGGAACCGCAGATACCTTGAGTTATTTAGCTTTCCGGCGGGTTTAATACAGGTCGGAAGGCCCATTGCCGATGTCATTCGTCATAATGCTGAGCAAGGGTTATGTGGGCCAGGTGACCCTAATGATCACGTTCTCAAGCGAATTCATTATTTAGAGCAAGGCTCCCCTCATACCTCGTCTCGAGTGCGCCCTGATGGAAGCGTGATAGAAGTTCAAGGTAACCCTATGCCCGGTGGTGGTTTTGTTATGAGTTTTACGGACATTACTGTGTTTAGGGAAGCCGAAAGCGCGTTGCGTGACGCGAATGAACGGCTGGAAGAGCGAGTCATAGAACGAACGCAAGAACTGGAACAGCTCAATAAACGGCTAGTGTATGCTACCAAAAAGTCGGAGTCAGAGTCGCAATCAAAAATGCGCTTTTTGGCGGCTGTGAGTCACGACTTAATGCAACCTCTCAATGCCGCTCGCCTATTTGCCTCTTCTTTATCAGAGGCGAGTAAAGATGATGAAACACGTCAACTCTCTTCTCATATTGAAAGTGCCTTGGGGCTGCAGAAGAGCTGATAGCGATTTGCTCGATATCTCGCGTTTGGAATCTGGGAAGTTGCAGACCAACGTGCGAGGCTTTCAGTTATCGGAAGTATTTAATAACTTAAAAGCGGAGTTTAGTGCCATCTCTATCGGTCAACAGATCGATTTTTCTGTAGTGTCTTCATCGCTTATCGTCAAATCCGATCCGAAATTGCTGCGCCGTGTGCTGCAAAACTTTCTTACCAATGCCTTTCGATATAACCCTGAGGGCAAAGTGCTGTTAGGTGCAAGGAGAGTTAACGGACGAGTAAGAATTGACGTTTGGGATGATGGTATTGGTATTCCTGAAGACAAGCAAAAAGAGATTTTTAATGAATTCACGCGAGTAGACCAAGCGCGAGCGGACCAAGGATTGGGGCTAGGGCTTGCGATATCACGTGGTATTGCAAGAGTACTCAATCACCAAATATCAATGCGCTCGTGGCCCGATAAAGGGAGCGTGTTCTCGATAACGTTGGATGTTGCGACGGAACTGGCACCGGTTGCGGACAAAACTAAAGTGGCACCAGATGAAGGGTTAAGCCATCTCAAAGTGTTATGCGTGGATAATGAACCTGATATTCTGGTGGGTATGCAAACCTTATTAGCTCGATGGGGATGTGATGTTCGAACCGCATTGGATTTGGTTGCAAGCCTCAAACACTTAGAAGAAGGGTGGGAGCCGGATGTTATTTTATCGGATTACCGACTGGACAATGGACGTACTGGGCTTGAAGTGCTCCAACAGTTTAGGTTAAGAATGGGAGATTCATTTAATGGCGTTATTATTAGCGCGGATAGGACTGAGTCGATGTTGGATGGGATAAAGTCTAATGGATTTGCGTTTATTGCGAAGCCCGTAAAACCGTTAAAACTCAGAGCGATACTCAACCGTTCTTAAGTGTCATGTTAAAAAGGAAAACTCATTTGTCATGGTTATGTTTGTGAGTTTTCCATGTCTTTACCTTAAATAACCATTCATTTACCTTTCTTGACAGACGCTTTACGTTACTAGAGCTATGCTTAATAGCAAGTAAAGTGGCTGTTGCACCTGGATTTCAATTTGATGTGATGCTCATCAAGAATAATTGCTGGTTTTATTGTGTTAATTAACAGGTAGTTATCTTTTAGAGCAAAAAAACGTCATTTTATTGAAAT
>ASHK01000070.1 GCA_000695745.1 Vibrio madracius
ATAAACATCGAAAACACGGCAGTGATCAACATAAGTCCTAACATAATAAATTTAGGTTGTTGGCCAAAAGGTTTGAGTAACACCCGTGCGAGATTGTTATCCAGCTCGTATTTAGACGCAGCGATAGCTAGAGCAAAACCACCCATAAACAGAATGATGATAGGTGAAGAGAAAGCACCGAAAATGTCGGTGTAAGACATAAGTTCACCAAGGTCGTGACCAGCTGGTGGAGTTCGGAACAAATGAAGCCCTTTGTCAGAGATCATGATGAGTTCAAGGGCAATGATCAGAATTGAAGTAGCGAAGACGGGAACGGGTTCGAGCACCCATAATAAAGCAGCCAGTAGAAATATCGCGAGAAGTCGATGTTGAATCAATGTGAGGTCATCAATTGGAATCCAATCTATTGCATCATTAGGACGCCTAACGGCACTAAAAAGCAGATAAACAGTCTAATTAGTGTCCCAGTATGTATCTTCTGCATAGGGGCGGTCACCATGGTGAATATTTAAACTGCACCTAGGTTAAAAGATATTCGAATTCCGGTCTTAGACTGGCATTAAAGTTTTGAAAAATCGAGGGAAGATTCGAAGGGTGTTTTGCTTTGCGTCAAAATCCGCAGTGCTATTTGAACAACAAACTGAATATTGTGGTCTCATATATATCATTCAAAGAGAAACGGTGCCGAAGCACCGTTTGTTTATGAATGATTACTCGCTGACGTCTGATGTCGTTGCTGTTTGAGTCAATTGCTGAGCGTAAGGTGTTCCCATCATAGTTGGAGCATTGTTTTTCATTGAATCATCAAAGCGAATGCTGTCTTTGGCGAATAAATTGATGACAGTTGAGCCTAATTTGAAACGACCCATCTCATCGCCTTTCTTCAGAACGACCGACTTATCACCAGTTGCTGGGTAATCCCAAGTGTAAACGGTATTACCGCGAGGAGGGGTCACAGTGCCAGCCCAGATTAGCTCAATACTACCCACAATTGTTGCTCCGACCAGAACTTGCGCCATTGGGCCAAACTCAGTATCGAAAATACACACAACGCGCTCATTACGAGCGAATAGATTTGGCACATTCTCAGCCGTCAATGGGTTCACTGAGAACAGATCACCAGGAACATAAATCATCTGACGCAAAGTGCCATCACATGGCATATGCACTCGGTGATAGTCTCTCGGTGACAGGTAGAGTGTTGCAAACTCGCCTTCAGCAAATTCAGCCGCTAAATCAGCACTACCACCCAGCAGTTCTTGTGCGGTGTAGTCGTGATTCTTCGCTTGGATAAGCTTGCCATCGGTGATCGGCCCAAATTGGCTTACACATGCGTCAGCAGGGTGGGAAATCACCATTTCGCCTTCTGCAATTGGACGCACACCAGGTTTCAACTCACGCACAAAGAACTCATTGAGGTTTTGAAGTGAGCAGGATCTGAGTGCAGAGCCTCGTCCATATTGACGTTATATTGCTTGATAAACCAACGAATGATCGCTGTTGTTAGACCGCCAGCCTTGGCTGATGCTAGTTTACCTACCAAACGGGTCAAACCGTGTTGAGGTATCCAGTATTGCAGTCCAACTTTAATCTTATCCATTGTTCACTATTCCAACATTAATTGAGTGTTATTAATTCAGGGCGCGAGATACTAATGTAATTCGCCCCAAATGTCAGCAATTTGTGAATGGCACACGGTCAGAGTGTTAATCTCACCGTGTTCCTTGATGATCACAAGTCAGCTTTCTTGCTTCTAGAGTATTGTCGGTTGGCTTTACCTTCTCCCATGCTCTCAATAATTCGATGATAATTATCAAAACGTACTTGATCGATTTTACCGTCTTCAACGGCTTCACGGAGAAGACAACCAGGTCGTCTAAGTGTTTACAGTCTCGGAATTTACAACCACCGAGATAGGGTTTGAACTCAACAAACGCTTCAGTGACTTCATTTGGCTCTAGGTGCCACAAACCAAACTCGCGTACGCCTGGAGAATCGATAAGGTCACCACCGGTTGGGAAGTGATATAATCTTGCCGCAGTCGTAGTATGTTGACCCAAGCCGGAGTTGCTGGAAATTTCGCCTTCTTCGACATCAAGCTCGGGCATGAGTGCATTCACTAAACTTGATTTGCCCACACCAGATTGGCCGACAAAAATATTAATCTTGTCTTTGAGGTGAGCTTCGAGCTCTTCTATGCCTTCGCCGCTTTCTTTGCTCACGAGCAGGACTTTATAGCCAATATTTTTATAGACCTCTAAAAGCTGATAAAACGCGTCGCGCTCTTGTTCAGGCAGTAAATCTATTTTATTGAGTACGATAAGAGGCGCAATCTCAAGTGTTTCAGAAGCGATCAGGTAACGGTCGATAATGTTCAACGATAGCTCTGGCACAACGGCAGAAACAATGACCATTTGATCAACGTTTGCGGCTACGGGCTTGAGGCCATCATAGTAATCAGGACGGGTTAACATTGAGGTTCGCGGTTCTACGGCTTCCACTACGCCAGAAATACCGTGCATAGATTCGAGTCCAACTCGCCATTTTACTCGATCTCCAGAGACCAAAGACTCAATACCACGTCTTAAATTACAGCGGTGTATTTCTTTGGTTTCAAGATCTTCAATGTCGGCATGTTGTCCGAAACGAGTGATGACAAGCCCTTGCTTGACCGCGCCAAGCATAGTCTCATCCCACTGGACAGATTCTTCTTTTGCCAGCTTTTTTTTCTGGTTGTTGCGCACACGACGCACCTGACCTTTGGTTAGTTTTTTCTTTTTCGCCACGATATTTCAATGATGCTATGTGCATCAAACCATTTGGGTTACTGAATTTAATTTGGGTATAGTACCTCTTTTAGCAGAAAACAAATAGACGAGGGCATTATGTCTTTCAGCGATGACAACTTGATCTGGGTTGATTTAGAAATGA
>ASHK01000071.1 GCA_000695745.1 Vibrio madracius
GATCACTGAGCCATCTTGCGGAATATTGACGCTAAAGCGTGAGCGGTCAATTTGGTCACGATAATTAAGCGCATTGAAATCCCAAAGGATTGCCACTTCTACTTCACCTTTCTCAAGGTTGGCAATACTAGGGTCAGTGAACGATAGACGCCCTTGCTTGGCAAGCTTAGAGAAAAAATCAATCGCTGGGCCAAGGTTAGACTCATCGCCACCGTTAGCGAAAGCTGCCGCCAATACGGCATTATTAGCCTGCGCTGCCACACCCACATCGCCGACCGTCACTTTGTAGTCGCCCTCAAGCAGGTCTTGCCAGGTTTTTGGGCATCTTTGACCAAGTTGTTGTTTGAGATAAACGCGATAGTTCCTGTATACGCCAGTGCCCAGTGGCCGTCTTTATCTTTGGCCCAATCAGGAATCTCGTCCCATGTGGTTGGCTTATACGCTTGCGTTACGCCCTTTTGAACCGCCACTCGAGCAAACGCAAAACCGACATCGCCAATATCGGCAGTTGCATTTTTCTTTTCCGCTTCAAACTTAGCAATTTCCTGTGCCGAGCTCATATCCGTATCTTGGTGCTTAAGTCCATAATCAGACTTAAGGTCGTTCCAAGTATCTTTCCAGTTTGCCCAACTATCAGGCATCCCCACACTGTAAACCGCACCTTCCTGCTTCGCCGCTTCTGTAAGAGCAGTGACGCTATCGTTAGCAAAAGCAGTGGAAGAAATCGCAGTGGCAATAAGTGTCACAGCACTGAGTTTTGCGGTGATACTTGCACGGTTAAGCAAAGTTTTCATTGTCTCTATCCCTCTGGACTAGGTCAGTAAGTTCACTTTTTATGCTATGTGGGGAATGTGACAATTTATGTGCCTGTATTTGACGTTTTTATTGAGGTTAGATGGCAGTTATGCGTCAACTTTATGAAAGCCAGTGACTGATAAGTCAGTTTCTGCTGTCATGAAACTGTTACTCGCCTGTCGTATCTTGTTCATGCCGATGAATCATGGACTAGATCACTCAATGCCAATCCAAACCACACAGCTCAGTAAAATAAAGACGACTATTCGAGAACAAATCCAAAGTAATATCATGATTGCAGGCCAGAAACTGCCATCCGAGCGAGACCTTAGCGAGCTGTTTTCTACTACGCGTATTACCATTAAAGATGCGCTGACTTCACTAGAAACTGAAGGATTGATTTATCGAGAGGAACGTCGAGGTTGGTTTGTCTCTCCAGAACGTATTCGCTATAACCCATTGTCGCGCAGTCACTTTCATCAGATGATCCGCGAACAGCATCGTATTGCGGAAACTAAGCTAGTCAGTGTAAGAAGTGAAATGGCGAGCGGAATGTACGCCAAGGCATTAGCCGTAGATACCATTACACCCATCCATATTATTGAACGCTTAAGGTATATCGATGGTCGTGTCGTGCTGTTTGTAGAGAACTGTTTGATCGCCGCCCTATTCCCAAAAATATTGGAACAGAACCTGACACTATCGCTCACTAAGTGCTACCAAGAGAAATACCAATTTAAGACCCAACGTTCACACTTTGACGTCATCCCTACGTCTGCTCCAAGTCATGTGGCACGAGCCCTTAACTTGGTGGAGGGACAACCCGTTGTCAAAATTTGCCGAGTGAACTTTAACCAATATGGGGTATTAATGGATTGTGAGTTTGAGTATTGGCGGCCGACGCCATGATGATTTGTATTGATAGCGAGTCGCAATGATCAAGAGAAGCGCTTTCGATATTGCGAAGGGGAAACACCTTGTAGGCGTGAAAAGGCATGCGTAAAAGTGCTTTGTCCTGAAAAGCCCGTTAACTCAGCCACTTGACCAAGGTTTAAGTTGCCTTGCTCAATTAAGCGTTTTGCCGCATCGACACGTTTATTCAGCACGTACTGATGAGGAGTGATACCAATTTGCTCTTTAAACAGCATGTGAAACTGGCTTTCGCCCAAGAATACGCTTCCGGCCAATTGAGCCACAGAGATCTTATGACACAGGTGCTGTTCAATGTAACGATCGATCTGTTCAAGATCGAATCGTGAGTCGCGAAGTGATGTTTTAAGATCCGAGATATGGCGCTGCAATAATGCTACGACCGTGTCATTACACGCACGACTTAACAGCAAATCATCAGGGCTGCTTTTCATTTCCGCCACTAACATTTGTATCAGCTTTTGAATTTGGATATCCAACTGAAAATACGTTTTGGATTGAGATAACTCGTTGATTCTCTGCAGAAGTATCGGATCGTCATTGTTAGGGAGAGGCATATTCAACACCAGAATATCAGGCTGATCAATCACCCCACCGAAAGCATGATCAAGGCCTGATGTAACGACGCACCCTTGCCCGGCCAACAAGATTACCCAAACCACCGACTTCAAACTCCGATTTCCCCTTTAATCCAATCACCACTTGGGTGTATTGGTGTTCATGGGAGTCCATATGTGACGGCAACCGAACGATTTCGGCTGGTTTTGGGGAAGCATGATCAAGGATGCCATTGTTTCGTGTCACCATGTTTCCGGTCATCTTGTAAAATGAAATTCGATCCGCCGAGTATACCCATTTCGTCAGTAATTGGGAAAGTAATCCGCGCAGAGCGTGTGATAACGGGCACGGAGTGAGGATTTTACAACCTATCGAGAACAACAAAAAAGGATCTTTACTTGATCAAGCTTCCGGAACCATGATCATGAAGCGATAAGTTACGGTGGTTGTAATTTGTGCGATGTCGAGACTGAAGTATAAAAAAAGCTGCGAAAACCGCAGCTTAGATTTACTAATGTCGAAAACTGGTTACGGAGCGAGTCGCTCTGCTTCCCATTGACCTTGACCGTCTTTACTAAACAAGAAGCGATCATGTAATCGGTGTTCACCACCCTGCCAGAATTCAATAGATTCAGGGCGAATACGATATCCCCCCCAAAATGACGGTACCGGGATTTCGCCTTTAGCGAATTTCTGCTTTAGCTCAAGGAACTTACCTTCAAGTACTCCACGAGTTGAAATGCGGCTACTCTGCCTACTCGCAATGGCGGCTAATTGGCTTTCTTTAGGGCGAGAGGTGAAATACTTCATGTTTTCCATCGCCGTTAGTTTTTCCGCAACACCAGTAATATGCACTTGTCGTTCCAAAGGATGCCAAGGAAAGTGCAAACTCACCTTACTATTATGTTCAATGTGTTGCGCTTTGCGGCTACCTAAATTGGTGTAAAAAACAAAACCTCGTTATCTAAGTTTTTCAGCAGTACGATACGTTGAAACGGCATTCCGCGTTCGTCAACCGTTGCTACTGTCATCGCCGTAGGATCGGTCAATTTGGTGTCGACCGCTTGTTGCAACCAAAGATTAAATTGAACTATCGGATCGCTATTCAAGTCCTTTCGACGTAATCCCCCTTGAGAATACTCTCGGCGGATATCTTCAATTCCCATAACCACTCCTCACGTTTTTCTTAAATTCTGCGCTCTAAACTACGAGAAAACAACCCGCTAGTGGGATGTTATTATCGATTTTTGAATCCAATCTCCTAGTTTGTATCTATGCCCTCTGTTATCGGCAGCCAAATAGACAAATTTTCGATTATTCATTACTTTATATTCATGAATCCACTGCTAAACTTCTGAATAGTATTAAAAATTAATGACTAGATACAATTCTTGAAATATTAGTTTGTTGTGAAATGTGCAGAGTAGATCGACTCTTTGTTGTTGAAAAGGTTACATTTCATTAACGATGGTAATAAAATCAGATTATTAGATAAGTCCTAGCCATCTGGATTTCGAGTTAAACATGGATAAAAAAGAATACAAAAAGGTTTCTGACGCTGAGCTCGACTACATCGATGATAAAACAGCAGCCTTACTCCTCAATACCCCTACCAGTGCTCGGATCATGTTGTGGGTCATGGTGCTCTTTTTTATCTGTGCAGCAGTTTGGGCATCTTGGGCTGAGATAGATAAAGTGACGGTCGGCAAGGTAAGGTAATTCCTTCGTCACAAGTTCAAGTAATTCAGAATCTTGAAGGTGGTTTGGTCAAAGAAATTTTGGTTAAAGAAGGCGTACAAAGTTAAAAAGGGCCAGCAACTGCTGCTTATTGATGACACGCGTTTCCGCTCTGATTATCGTGAACGCGAACAACAAGTTCTCAATTTAACCGCTAACGTTTTGCAACTGTCCGCATCATTAACCAGCGTAGTCATCAATGAAGACGTAAAAGACAAAGAATGGCAAAAGTCGGTAACTTTGGACTTCAACAAACTTGCTTTCCCTCCATCCTTTAAAGAGGAAAACCAAGCACTGGTTGCGAGGCAACGTGCTGAATATCGCCAAGATCTCAACAAGCTACGCAATGAGCTTTCCGTTATTGATCAACAAGTTCGTCAAAAACAACAAGACCTAATCGAAATCCAAGCACGAGTTCACAATCTCAGAGAAGGCTATAACCTTGCGCGTGATGAACTGAATATCACTAAGCCTCTTGCCGATGAGGGGGTTGTGCCAAAAGTGGAGTTACTAAAACTTCAGCGTCAGGTTAATGATACTCGACGTGAATTAACGTCCACGGAACTGAAAGTCCCTGCGTTAAAATCCGCTATTCAAGAGTCCATGCTAAGTCGCATTGATATCGCACAGAAATTCCGCTCTGAGCAACAAGAAAAGCTCAATCAAGCTCAAGATAAACTCTCTTCTATGACAGAGTCCGCTGTAGGCTTAGAAGATCGTGTAAACCGCACTGTGGTGGTTTCTCCCGTTAACGCACCGTTAAGACACTCAACGTAAATACCGTTGGTGGCGTTATTCAGCCAGGAATGGACATCGTCGAAATAGTGCCAACCGAAGACACCTTATTGGTCGAGGCGAAAATTGCCCCCAAGACATCGCTTTCTTAAGACCCGATCTTCATGCCATCGTCAAGTTCAGTGCATACGACTTCACCAAATACGGTGGATTGGATGGCACCTTGGAGCATATCAGCGCCGATACGACCCAAGATGAAGAAGGTAACAGTTTCTATATCGTCAGAGTAAGAACCGACAAAACCAATTTCGGGCACGATGAACAGCTACCGATCATCCCAGGCATGACGGCATCTGTCGACATTATTACGGGTAAAAGAACGGTTCTGGATTACCTACTCAAGCCAATATTAAGTGCGCAAAATAACGCGCTGAAAGAATAAAGGAATGTAGTGTTACGAATCGAGCGGACAGGAGGTCTGCAAACTAAGCTCAAAACTGCACTGTTGGTCTGCGGGGTAATCACAGCTATTTCTTTGGCTGGATATAGTGACGCCTATACCAAACAAGAACAGCGTTGGATTAGTACCGTCGCAAAAACGTATGGCCCTAGAGCTGGTAAACGAGTTGAGACTTGGCGCACTGTTATCGACGATTTACAGGTAAATCGGAGAAAGAGCAACTGACTGCAGTGAACCAGTTTTTCAATCAGCTCAACTTTGTCGATGACATACATTTATGGGCAAGAAAGACTACTGGGCCACACCATTAGAGTTTTTGGGCAGCAATGCCGGGGACTGTGAAGACTTTACTATCGCGAAATACTTTTCACTGCTTGAGCTCGGTATCCCAGACAAAAAATTACGGCTTGTGTACGTAAAAGCCATCGAACTAAACCAATTTCACATGGTTCTTGCTTACTACGAGACACCGCGTTCACAACCGCTGATTTTGGATAACCTAATTGGTGAGATCAAACCCGCCTCTAAACGAGGCGATTTACTGCCGATTTACAGCTTTAATGGTCGCAACTTGTGGACCATGAAAACCACCCAGAGCAAATTAGCCGGAAAGTCGTCGAGACTTAAATTATGGAATGATTTGCGAAGCCGAGAGCGTTCCCTGACATTAAGGAAACCTAAGGTAAATTACGACGAGTAAACAATTATGACACTATACAGACAGCTAGTGGTCGGCATGATAGCAGTATTCATTATGCTATTGACGTCGGTGTTTATCATCGAGTTCAACACGACTAAAAACTTCCTAGAACAGCAGCAGCGCTCTGAGGTGAACAACACGATAAATACCGTGGGATTAGCCCTAGCGCCTTACCTAAAGACTCAAGACAAAGTCGCTGTTGAATCCGTGATTAATGCGCTATTTGACGGCAGTACATATTCCACGGTAAGACTGGTTTTCCTAGAGACCGATGAAGAAATTGTTCGCAGTTATCCAATTAAACCAAACGGTGTCCCTGAATGGTTTACCAACCTACATCTATTTACGCCTATTCATGACTCACGCGTGGTCACCAGTGGTTGGTTACAGTTAGCGGAAGTTGAAATCATTAGTCACCCAGGAGAAGCTTACGCTCAGCTTTGGCAAGCGTTTGAGCGTCTCGCTGGGGCATTCGTTGTCATCTTTACTTTAGGTCTGCTATCTATTGCCTTCATTTTAAGACGCGCACTCACACCACTTCGAGCGATCGTCACCAAAATGGAACAGGTGGCGAATAAACAATTTGGTGAACCTCTGCTTCGTCCGAATACTAAAGACTTAATCGCGGTCGTTGATGGCATTAATAGCATGTCTGCTCATGTTGAAGAATCATTTAAACAACAGGCAAAAGAAGCACAAAAACTCCGTGAGCGTGCTTATATGGATCCTGTTTCTCAACTTGGCAACCGCGCCTTCTTTATGGGGCAATTAAATCAATGGCTTTCCGAATCCTCGCTTGGCGGTGTGGCAATCTTGCATGCCGAGTTCATTAAACAAACCTACAAAGCAGAGGGCTATGAAGCCGGTGATGGCTTAGTGAGAGAACTGTCTGATCTGTTATCAATGACCATCAATATTCCAAACACAGTGATTGCCCGTATATCAACCGATGAATTTGGTTTTGTATTCCCAAATATCGATGAAAACGAGTTGAAGTTCGCGGCAAACAGCATCATTAGCTGTATTCAGGATCTGAACGCTGACCCTACAGGTCTTAGCAAAGCCAACGCATCGCTGGGTGTTGTCTTTAACGAAGAGCGTAAGAACTCAACGCAAATGCTTTCCGTGCTTGATAACGCATTAACCAAAGCGAAATCGAACCCAGAAATCGATTATGGCTATATCTCCAGCGAGCATACAGGCGTCATCATGGGTAAACAGCAATGGCGTTCACTAGTGGAAGAAGCGATCAGCGACGATGCTGTCACCTTTAGATTCCAAGCAGCAAACAGCAGTGGCGGCGAGACATATCACCGCGAGGTGTTCTCTGCTATCGAAATGAATGGCGAACGTTACACAGCCAATCAATACCTACTCGCACTAGAGCAGCTTGATGCCAGCCATATCTTTGATGAGCACGTTATCATGTCCGTGATTAACAAACTCGAACGAGAAGAGATGTCAGACTCTATGGCGATTAACATCACCCCGACAAGTATTGCTCAACCAAGCTTTATTCGTTGGATTAGCCAAGTATTGGCTAAACATCGCAGTATAAATGACAAGCTGCACTTTGAGATTCCCGAAAGTTGCTTTATCAATAATCCGCACCACACCGCGCTATTCTGCAATGCTATTCGTAATGAGGGCGCTAAATTTGGTGTCGATAACTACGGTCGTAACTTCCAATCATTGGAGTATCTCAACGAATTCAGACCTGATTATGTGAAACTGGACTATCTCTATACCCACCAGCTTGACGATGAGAAACAGAAATTTACGCTAACATCGATTTCGAGAACGGCGCACAATTTGGGTATTAAAACTATTGCCTCACGAGTGGAAACACAAACTCAGCTCGACTTCTTGTCTGAGCATTTTGTGGATGTATTCCAAGGCTTTATCGTGGACAAATAATAGGTGCAGAATCCATGAAGGATCCGTTACTAAACTCGCTTATCTATATCAGCCGATATTACGGCTTAGCCAATTCTCCAGAAGCATTGGTCAACGGCTTACCCCTGTCGGAGGGAAAGCTCACACCATTTTTGCTTCCTCGCTCAGCTGAACGTGCTGGATTGGTAGCCAAAGAGAATCGCTCTGATATAGACAAAATTCCAAGCATCGTTTTTCCTGTCATCTTGCTTTTGAAAGGCGGTGATGCTTGCGTACTGAACAGTATTGATTCCGACACCAGTGAAGCGGAAGTTATTACGCTTGAGTCCGGTATGGTCCCCATTTCGGTCCCGCTCAATGATTTAAGAGAACAATTCACAGGCCGATACTTTTTGGTCAAGAAGCAGTTCCGCTATGACGAGCGCTCCCCAGAAGTCCTAAAAACTCGCGACGGTCACTGGTTCTGGGGCACGTTGTGGGAGTCGAAACGTATCTACCGTGATGTGCTTATCGCCTCACTACTGATCAATATATTTGCCGTTGCCGCACCACTATTCACCCGTCTTGTTTATGACAAAGTGGTGCCTAACTTAGCTTTTGAAACCTTATGGGTACTGGCGGCAGGGATATTTATTGTCTTCGGCTTCGATTTAATACTCAAGCTTATGCGTAGCTACTTCATTGATGTGGCTGGGAAAAAGTCGGATATTTTGATCTCCTCCAAGCTATTTAGCAAAGTCATGGGCATCAGAATGGAATCGCGCCCACCGTCTGTGGGGGCCTTTGCTCGTCACTTACAAGAGTTTGAATCGATTCGCGAATTCTT
>ASHK01000072.1 GCA_000695745.1 Vibrio madracius
AAAACGAACCTTTTTCGCACCTCTCATTGTCAGTATAAAATTCCACAAAACTGGACCGCTACAATCATTCACTCCAATTTGACAAATACTCCTCCGTCTGTGGCATTGCATCACTCTAAAAAAACTGTAGAAATGTAAGCCGCAAAAAATAATTTACCATCAAAGCGTAAATTATTATATACAGCCCAATATTCCCTCTACGGATAATAATTACAAAGGAAATGCATTATGGAGAATTCCATTCCTTCACCCAGTACCGCTCGCCCCAGTTGGTCTCAATTAGTTCGCTCGCTTGGTCCTGGAATCATGATGGCTGCTGCGGCAGTAGGAGGTTCTCACCTCGTGGCTTCCACCAAAGCTGGTGCGATCTATGGCTGGCAATTAGCCGCACTCATTCTGCTCGTAAACCTATTTAAATACCCATTCTTTCGAGCGAGTGTGCAATATACCGTAGGAACAGGTGACAGCCTCATTCAGGGATATGTCGGATTGGGCCGTGGGTACTTATGGGTTTTTACCATTCTCAATGTTGTTTCCGCTGTTGTGAATACCGCAGCCCTGCTTTTGTTTAGTGCTAGTCTACTGGCTTATTTCTTACCTTTTGAACTGCCTTCCTTAGCCTTGTGTGGCATCGTTTTAGTGACCTGTGTCGCCATTCTCTTCGCGGGTCATTACAAAGCGTTAGATGGATTGTCTAAAGTGATCATGGCAACACTGACTGTCGCGACGATCACCGCGGTTATTATTGCGGCGTCGAACGGTAGTGTTGCTCCAGCCGACTATCAGGCTCCCTCTCCTTGGACGATTGCTGCAATTGGTTTTATCGTCGTCACCATGGGGTGGATGCCCGCACCCATTGAGATCTCAAGCATCACCTCTATGTGGCTAAAAAGCCAATGTAAGAAACAAACCGTGACCGCAGAGTCCGCATTGTTTGATTTCAACGTGGGGTATATTGGCACGGCAGTATTGGCGATCGTGTTTGTCGCCTTAGGCGCTCTCGTGATTCATGGCTCGGGTACGGAGCTTTCTGCATCGGGCGTTGGGTTCTCGCATCAGCTTGTCGGCATGTACGCTTCAACAATAGGAGAGTGGTCTCGCTACCTGATCGCCATCATTGCGTTCTTTTGTATCTTTGGTAGTACCATTACTGTTATCGACGGTTATTCACGTGCTATCGCGGAATCGCAACGTCTGCTCAAAAATCAAACTGAGGAGAATCCAAAGACCTATCAAGCTTGGGTTATCGTTGTCTCGATCACGGCTATCTCTATCATTGCTTTCTTCGCTCAGGCACTCATGCCTATGCTTAACTTTGCTATGATCATGGCATTTGTCACTACGCCTGTCTTTGCGCTTTTAAACTACATTCTTGTCTCTAAGGCCGATCTTCCTAGCACCCTGAAAATGGGCACTAAGCTAAAAGCGCTTTCCATTCTTGGCTTAGTCTATTTATTCGGTTTCCTCGCTTTGTTCATTTGGTGGAAATGGATAATGTAAAAGCAAAACGCCGAGCATATTGCTCGGCGTCAGACTGCTGACAAAGGTCTAGCTTTCGAGCTAGACCTTTGATCTAATAGGGGTATCGAAATATGGATGCTCCGATATGCTTCAAGAACCTTCTCCACAGCAA
>ASHK01000073.1 GCA_000695745.1 Vibrio madracius
AGATGAAACAAGTGTTCCCGATCAGACACATACTGACGTATTCGTGTCTGCATGCGGTTAAAGGCACGGGTAGCCGTGACAAGTTCCGTTGCGCCAGCCTCTCGCAACGGAGGTTGGTCGATATCCATGCTCATTTCATTCGCGGCTTTTGCTAGCCTTCTTAACGGCTTAACTTGAGCACGAACCAAAAGAAAAGTCAGTATCAGCAACAAGGTAGTAGAGGTGAATAAAAACACCATTTGATCTTGAGTCAACATAGTGTCTTCAAGCTGAATATACGGCGAAGGCAATAGCGCTGCGATATAGATCCACTCATCTTGATTGAGCTTGAGCTGTACCACAAGAATCGGGGGATCCAGAGGACCAAGTGTTAACGTGTGGTGGCCCAAGACTTGGGCAGATCTTTAATAAAAATATCGTTTTTAAGTAATCGTAAGTTCTCTGCTTTCGAAAAATTCACCTTGACCGCTTCTATGGTCGGCAGTTTCTCTTCCAACACTTTGGTCACTGACTCCATAGACGCCAATTTAAGCGGCGTGTCTGGAATCGGGTCAACAATGAGCTCTTCTTTATTGAATGAAACGAAGAAACGAGTGCCCCCATATTACGTATCTGGTCGAGAACAATATGACGGTATTTAATGGGCAGTTTTTGGAAAAAGGTCACCGTTGAAGCAAACATGGTAGCCATGCTAGCGGAGGTATCGCGGATACCAGATAATTCATCCTGTTTCGTTTTTTGATACCAGATCGCGGTGAGTACGCCTTGAGAACACACTACTGCTAACAGAGTTAGCAGTAGTGTTCTCGCGACTAAAGAGTTAGGGCTAAAACGCTTTAGCCAATGAGTTCGAGACATGTGTTATTGGCCATATTCCACTGGAACAGAAAGAATATATCCATTACCACGCATCGTTTTGATGTAGTGAGGGAAGTTTTTGCTCGTACCTAATCGGTTACGAATACGGCTCAACTGCACGTCAATGCCACGCTCGTATGGTAACGCTTCACGCCCACGCGTGGCGAATGAGATTGTATCGCGGTCCAAAATCTCATTCGGACGCGATAGGAACAGCATCAACAACGCAAAGTCACTACCAGATAGTTCATGTGTTCGACCGTTGACTTTGTTCGTCATCCGGTGAGCAATGGTATCCAAATGCCAATCGCCAAAGTCAATGGTTCTTGGTGGCGTCTCTTCCGGCTTATCACCATTAAGGTGAGTACGGCGCAACAAGGCTTTAATTCGCGCCATCAACTGACGAGGACTAAAGGGCTTAGCAATATAGTCATCTGCACCGATTTCCAAACCTATGATTTGATCGGTTTCATCGGATACCGCCGTCAACATAATAATCGGCACTTGCGAATCTCGTCGTACACGTTGGCAAAGAGTAAAACCATCATCTCCCGGCAACATGACATCGAGCAGAATAAGATCCGGGTAGCCTTTCGCTTTAATAAACAGCTCCATTTCTACCCCATCTTCAGCAGTAGAAACTTGAAAGCCAGATTTCGTCAAATACTCATCGAGTAAGAGACGGATCTCTTCATCGTCATCTACAACTAAAATGTGCGTCTTAGCCTGCATTTTATTTCCTTAAGTCAGCACTTACTTCCTAT
>ASHK01000074.1 GCA_000695745.1 Vibrio madracius
GACTACCTAATGGGTGAGTTAGCACAATTGATGGGACACGCAAGTACATCAACCACTGAAAAGTACATTCAGTACATGAATAAGCTGGACGACCAAATAAACACGGCTAAAGCCAAAAACCGTAAAATAAACGGAGGTTGGTCGTAATGGCGAAAAGTAAAATCGCAAAACAGTCCAAGGCCGTCAAGCATGTGCGGAACAATCAAAATGTTGTTCCTTTGACTCTTGATATTCCTTATAAAGATAATAAATCAACTAGAGTAAAGCAGTTCGATGTTTCTCACCTAACGCATTTTGGGACTAACAAAGAAAACGAAAAAATAGACAGTCGAACCGTATGTATCAGGTCTTTTTGCAAAAAAGCTCATCAATATGTCAGCAATGGCAAGTCTGCAAGCAGCGTCACAGTTTTCTATGATAATTTACGCGCTTACCTTGCTTTTTGTGATGCACTAAATGTTGACCCATTCACAGAAAGTGGCTATTTGAAGTATGCAGGCAACGATGGCGAGTTAAGACATCGTATTAAATTTTTTACCCCTTCAAAACGCCTATGGGAATACAATCATGGCGATGAATTAGGCATTAAAGAATCAACTGCTTCGGGAGTGCTTTCAAAAATTCGTACTGCACTTGACTGGTGCGGCCTACCTATTTCCGATTGGGCTAGGCATCACCGAGGCTTTACAGGAGAAAGAACGCCATTTAAGGGGTACTCAGATGAAGAAGAAAAGCTTCTGGTTACACGATTAGAAGCATTATTTTTCACTCTCGCGCCTCAGCTCATTGCTGCTAAAGAAAACAACGCGTCTTTACCCGAAACTCTGCCTCTTATCATTAGTCTTGGTTTGCATGAGGAAACGGTTCACATCCCCACATCATTGGAAACGCGAACTAAAGGCAAAAGCAAAAGTGACACCGCTGTTAATGCTGCCGCGGCCTTTAACCTTGCGATGGGTGCCGCCTATCATTTAATGTGCTTTTTTACCTCACTGAACGACAGCAACATTCGAAACATTGCCCACCCAATTCATGTTCATACCGAAGAGCGAGATAAAAGTCTACAGATAGTCAAGGTCTCAAGCTATAAGCCTCGCTCAAGCAGCGAAGTCGATGCCCTTTTAGTGGGGGAGCAATTTGATGTTGATAAGCGCGATGGCGTAAAGTTTATAAAGCTACTAGAACGATTATCCAAACTCTACGGCAATGGTGAAGATGGCTCTGTGCTGCTTTTTACTCTCAATAATCACTCAGAAGTCAATGATACCTTTGATTTGAATGAGCTAAATAAAAAACTCGTTAACACACTACACCTGTTATCTCCCCATCGAGCAGATAGTCTACCTTGGTTTAAAGAGCTGTTTTACACCTACCGAAACCAACAAGTTATCACGTTAAAAAAGGTCGTGAACCATTTAGGTCGCACGGTTGTTCACAAAAAAGTGCTGGAAATTTCCAAAGCTAAGGCAGGACAAGGAGCGACCAACAGCGCCTACTGCATTTTATCTTGCTACACAGACCTTCCACTTAAGGGCATTTTACTTCCGCTCACCTATTCCGAAATCGATAACGATGGCAATGTTATCGTTTCTTTTAACTATAGAAGTGGCGAAACAGGATACTTCAAAGTCCCTGATTGTGATTTAACGCTTATTAAAGATATAGAGCAATATGCGAAAGAAAAAGCAGACAGACAGCCTAAGAAATWACGAACGACTGCTTTTAGCAAGAACTTCAGGCAGTGCTTCTTCTGATTGGGAAGGTATTAGCCCTATTTCAGCCAGTCTCATGAAACAATGGTCTGTTGAACCCAACCATTACTACCTCCCTCTTTTATCAAGTCGCTGGCGAGAAATGAGCAGTAATCAAGCCTATGCGGAGGGAGGGATTCAAGCCGTTCAAAGCTTGCTCCAAAACAAGCGAGACACAATAGAGAGAAGTTACATAAACGGGCTTCCATCACGTAATAAAGTCATTCTTTCTCAAGGTATCGAAGTCATCGAAAACCTCTTTGATAATGACTTAGAGCAAGCAAAAGATGCTGTTGCTCAAAGGCGCGGTATTCCGATGCTGACATACGAAGAAGGTGAGAAAAAGCGTAAAACCAATCCCAACGGAATAGCCTGTGATGGGAGGCAAGTCATGATTGATGGTAAGAATACACAACGTGAAACGAACTATGCGCTAGGGGTAGACTTACCTTGCGCTGAGTTTGATATGTGCCACAAGTGCCAATCAGCCAAAGCGGTAGATGACGTTGATGCTATTTATAAACTAATTTCATACATCGATGTTTTTAAGGAAGGGCTTGATATGTTCCCTGATTCGAAAGGGGATGCTCTAGAAAAAATCGAAGCGTTTGAGTGTACGCTGGATGGGGCAAGTGACGATGTATTCGATGAAGCCATGAAAAAATTCAATACCCAAGGTCGTCACCCAAGAGTGTCCATCGACCATGCGATTCTATCTATGTAGTTACGGAGGCTCACATGATAAAACTCTCTGATCTAGAGTACCAAAACAAGCTTCTTAAAGCGCAGCAAAACGTTGGCGCTCATACTAATTACCTAATCGATGTATTAAAGCCAGCGATTGAGCGTGGCGATTGGGATGAACTCGAAGCTCTTGATATAGCTTTGCCGTGACAGGGGAATCATTAGTAAAATTGCCGATGATGAGGCTTGGAGAAACTTGCAGCCTCATATTGAACCGCAAGCAAAGCAGCTCCGCACCCTAGAATTTACTAACGATGGCAAAGTGATTGAGCGCAACCTAAAAAATGAGCTTAAAGCGCTCATCCTTAAAATGATGTGGCTGTCACCTCATGACCATTCCTTTGGCACTCTCTATGACGCGCTAAACGATCTAAAAAAAGTCATCAACCCGCTTTTAAATGAGGGGCTTAATACGTTGTCTGCATTGGACTTTGACCGACTCGAGACTTGGGTACTAACGGACTTTACCGATATCGACTTTGAAAGAGCATCAATATACAACGGGTTAAACCGCCTTTATACAGAAGCTATAGGCTTACCCTTTGAGGTGAACCTAAATAAAAAACTTAAACGCCTCGCATTTTGGTTTAACGATTAAAGAAGCTGAGCAATATACCGTCATTCCACAAAGGCTTTACTATCTGGGACTTCAAAAGTCGGAAGAGCTGATTAATAAAGCCTACGCTCTTCGCCATGAACTAGATCAACTGGCAGATTACATTACCAACTATTTTGAAACAGCCTGTGTTGGTTATGCTAAGTATCTGGTCAGTGGTGACGCTAGACAAAAAACGGGGGTATTAGATGGTACTTAGCCAAGTGTAGAGGAGGCAAAAAGCGCACCATTGCTTTTCAGCAAGCCTTCACAGCACTTCACTCTCCAAATGAAAAAGAGACACTGGCTCTCCTACACCTTCATAAACCAGAGATACAAACCGCTTATATAGATAAATTCCACAGCGAACGAAAGCTGACGATTGGGCAATGGTCAATCACCAATCTAAGAGAGGCTCGATCACTTTTTAGAAAGCTTAATGGTGGCTGCTTATGGGGGTTAATGGCTCGTACGGGAATGAGAAGCGATGAAATGTATAGTCTGAATACTGCTCAGGCTGCACCGAAGATATCATTGACCGCCAGAGTATATACGTTATCCATGCCAACCTTTCAAAGACAGCAAAAGGCTCTCAATCAATACAAGATGAGTTTGTCACCACCGAGATTGGTATGAAAGCTTATGAAGTCCTTCAAGCGCTGCATACGCCAATTAGAAAAAGGCATCCTAGC
>ASHK01000075.1 GCA_000695745.1 Vibrio madracius
TATGTAATTGATGCGCTTGCGAACAATTAGTACATAATCTCTGACATAGCCATACATTTTTATACGCTAATCTCTTGCCGGTCTATTAATATTTCCTTAGTGATCACTTTGTTATTAAATCAATTGTTTTGTGTGATCTGGGTTGTTTTGAGCCTGAATTTGGCACTCTTCCTAAAATAGAATCCCTACTCTAAATAATAATAATCATTAAACGTCATGTCAGTTGGTCTGTTTGTTAGCATTTCGCTTACGGGGGAGTAACTAATGGAATGTCTTAAAAATCTTGAATGTTTTAACTGTATTCGAATTAAAAGTATTGAATGCCGCTTTGATCTTCAATTAGAAAAAAAGAACAACAAAGTAATAGACCGAAAAAGCAATCGAGTATGGAGTGAGACATGTTTAAGGATGCTTTGCTGCTTAAATCAAACACCTCAAGGTGCTGTTTTAACCAAAAATGAGATTGTTGATTTTGTTTGGGACGGAGAGCCTATCAGTGAAAGTAGTTTGCTCCAATTGGTGCACTGCACGAGAAGGAATCTGGCAGACAAAAGGATAAGGATAATTAATGTACGAGGTGTGGGCTACGCACTTGTAGAAGGGGAGAATGCCATTTATGTGTGTGCAAATTGAACGATTCATTAAAGGGATTAAGCACAATAGCACTAACTATCAATACAAAATGCAAGGTATTTATAGTGTTAGTGAACAGTGCGTGGGTTATGAGGTATTAATTGACCATATAAGAAGTCGAGAAACCTTATTAGGACCAAGCATACACGGTGATTTAACTTTTCATCCTCCGCCAACTATTTACTTGAAAGGATAAAAACAGCTATTGAAAGTAATAAATATCAAGTCGATTGGACTGGAAAATTTATCTTTCTTAACATTGAACGTAGCAATCTCTGTGATATTACACTTTTGGCAAGAATCATTGAACTCAATAGCTTCTTATCAGAAAAACAGATTAGCTTAGTGGTTGAAATTACGGAAAGAAATGTATGCGGTAGCTGTGGGAGGATTTTAGAAGGTCTCACGTTGCTTAAGCAAAACGGAGTCATTACCGCTGTGGATGATTACGATATTTACCAGGCGGATTTTCGTGAGAATGAATTGACTCAAAATCTTTATGAGTTCATTAAAATTCAATCACCGACATCAAAAGGAGAAATCGATATATTAGACACTTTCGTAAGAACAAGGTCAGAGAAAATTATTATGGAACATGTTGAGTCTCCAAGCATATTCAACATGTTGGTGAGCTTAAATCGTTTTTTTTGGGGCTTTCAAGGCTATTGCTTTGATAAAGGTACCCCCATCTATATTTAATAGAGGGTTAAAGTTTGGTTGATATTGAAAAATACGCTGAAACAGCTTCAGATCTTGAGCGAAAAGGACAGTTTAATGAAGCATCCATCTATTGGAAAAAAGCGCTACAACAAGCCTCTGCTCGACACGACACCGTATGGTATGAGGTACGGTACCGTTTTTGTCTCAAGCAAAGAGAAAGACTATGAGTGTCCAGCCCAAACAAGCTATCGAAACCATCGTCACTTCATTCAGGGAGTTCGGTTTTACGCAAATCCAGTGCAGCACTGATAAGACGAACTTCTTTGTTGTTGGGAAGCTTGAGTACGTGAATCTTTGCGTATCATGTAATGTTGGAAGTGGTAGTTATGACTGCGATATCCTAGCAAACAAAGGTTATCACAATCTGGTATCAGATATCCCTACCATGACATTCAGCACCCACGTGCCACTGGAAATGAATGTTTTGAGGGCGATTCGAGTGGCTTACATTCAAGAACGAGTGATCAGTAAATATATGCGCACGCGCGATAAATTTGCCGCGATCAGTCAGTTGAAGAAAAACAGAGAAATGAATAACGCCCCTTAACGAACGAGGCGTATTACGCGAATACCGTTTTATCGTGACGCTGTTTCTGCCACAGTATTCGTCTCGACTCGTTTGCTGGTAAGGCTATCAAAAAAAGACCGCACTCACGGAATTAACGAGAGTGCGGTCTGTAAACACAGTAAACCGAATGACGTTACGGTGTAGCTTGGTATTTTTTGAAAATGATCGATGTATTGATGCCACCAAAAGCAAAGTTATTGCTCATAATGTACTTGGCATCGATATTTCTTCCTTCACCAACAATGTAGTCTAAGCTTCCGCACTCTTTATCTAGGTTATGTAGATTAAGTGTTGGGCTAAACCAGCCCGAATTCATCATCTCTAAGCTCAGCCACGCCTCTATCGCGCCGCAAGCCCCTAGTGTATGACCAAAGTAGCTTTTGAGAGAACTGATGGGAATGCTGCCAAAGACGTTTGCAGTTGCGTTACTCTCTGCAATGTCACCGCGCTCTGTTGCGGTGCCATGAGCAGACACATAGTCAATTTTATCAGCGCTGATACCTGCATCTCGTAACGCCATTTCCATACAGATCTGCATAGTTTCCATTTGAGGTTGCGTGACATGGGCGGCGTCGCAGTTGCTGGCAAAACCGATAATCTCAGCATAAATGGTGGCGCCGCGAGCCACAGCGTGATCGTAATCTTCAAGGATTAATGTGCCAGCGCCTTCGCCAATGACCAAACCGTCTCTATCAGAGTCGTAAGGGCTTGGTGTGGACTTTGGGTCATCATTTTTCAAGCTGGTGGCAAATAGGGTATCGAATACCGCTGATTCCGTAGGGCAGAGTTCCTCACCACCGCCTGCAACCATTACCGTTTGATAGCCGTGTTTGACCGCTTCAAAGGCATAGCCAATCGCCTGACTTCCTGACGTACAAGCACTGCTGGTTGGAATGACTCGACCTTTCAGGCCAAAGAACAAACCAACATTAACTGCAGTAGTATGGGGCATCATCTGAACATAAGTGGTTGCCGTAATGGCCTTAGTACTTTTTTCATTGAGCATCACTCCAAATGCACCAATGGCGTCGGTACTTCCGGTAGAAGAGCCGTACGCAATACCCGTTTGACCATTGGTTAGCACGTCGTGGCCAATCAAGCCTGATTGTAGCAAGGCATTTTCAGTCGCAACGGTTGCGAGTTTAGACACTCGCCCCATACCACGAACTTGCTTACGTTTATAATGCTTAGGTAACTCGAACTGATCAATCGGTGCCGCTAATTTGGTGTTTAGCCCATCATACTGCTCGTAACTTGGCATATACTGTGTGGCATTTTC
>ASHK01000076.1 GCA_000695745.1 Vibrio madracius
ATTTCATGGCGTCGTGCCTCTTTAAAGCATTTCTTTGGCAATTAAGTGTAGCAAGTGAGTTTCTCTCTCAATACTCATGCCTTTTTTGTCACTTTCTGCAATGGTCTTCTCATTGAAGGCTATCGCTTCATGAATATTGATCCATACAGCCTTCATACCATTTTTAATTTCGTAATCTTCGTAAGAAGTGGTGCCTAACTCTCGATCAACTTTGCAGGAATAGCAGTAAGAAATCATATGCATTACATCCGCGTCATCCTTATACCAAGGGCGAAACTCTTCATAGATACCAAATGGTTTGATCGCATGGATATTTTTAGCACCCGTTTCTTCTTCCAGTTCTCTTACCATACCAGCAATGACATCTTCACCATCATCTAATCCACCACCAGGGAGTGAATAGTCATGATAGCGCTCGGTAAATAGTAACAAAATATCTTCACCATCAAGGGCTATAGCACGTGTAGCGTTACGCTTTATGATCTTCTTATCGTCTAGGTGTTTTATATCTGGGTGAATCGCTGTCGTAATTTGTCTCACGTTTAACCTACTAACCAAGTGAATAATGCGAGAAGTCTATCACAAAATTTCTGCTTACACTTAGACACAGTTTTCTGCCTAGCAATTAAGCGACTAACATTAATGAACGCTGTTATTATTGCTCCCTCGCTTAAAGGATCTTAAGCAACTAATATTATAAATTCGTTTGCCAAGTTCCTGTTACATTATGAAATTTCAAAAATCGTTAGCCTATTTATCACTCGTTGTTATGATTCCGCACAGTTATGCGAATAGTGAATC
This sequence comes from Vibrio madracius, assembly GCA_000695745.1. Lineage (GTDB taxonomy): Bacteria > Pseudomonadota > Gammaproteobacteria > Enterobacterales > Vibrionaceae > Vibrio > Vibrio madracius. Next base: position 802 of record ASHK01000076.1, read on the forward strand.
GTCACCAATCGAGCATCCTCATTCTACCGTTTCACAACAAGACTTCTTACAACAAGCGATTGCACAAGATCAGCAACTCTCCAATTCCGAATTCAACACAACGCAATCGGAGCAACTAAACAGCCTTGGTTATCGGTCTATTTCTTCCAATAGCAGCTTTGAAGAACTACGGATATTAGGCGAATCTGACAGCCCAACCAATTTTTACGATTCGCCATATCGAATTTCTCTTTTTGACCCACAAAATGGCGAAGATAGTGAAAGACTCTGGTCTCAAACCAAATCGATTTTTGCTTATGGTGTTGGTGTCGCTGGAGTGCTGGCTCTGATGCCAGAATCCATCACTAACTGGGAAAAAGTGATATCAAACTGATGAATAAATGGTGGGACAATGTAAGCTCCGGTCCTGTATGGGACCGTGACGATCATGTTATCAACTACATTGGACACCCTTATTTTGGGGGCGTTTACTATCAAGCGGCTCGTAAATCAGGTTATAGACAGTGGGATGCATTTATGTACTCCACGTTGATGTTCCACTTTCTATTGGGAATATGGCATTGAAGCCTTTGCCGAAATTCCATCCATTCAAGACTTAGTTGTGACCCCGACCCTTGGTTGGGTCTATGGAGAATGGGCTTTCAACAAAGAGAAGGAAATACGGTTAAGGGGCGGCACTGTATGGGGTTCAGACACATTGGGCTCGACCGCTCTGTTCTTTCTAGATCCCGTTGACAGCCTAGGTCGCGGTGTTAACAACATTGCGGGCAGAGAAATTGTCAAAGCCGGTACGGGGTTTGTTGGCGTCCATTCAAATGTGTTGCGAAATGGTGATGTTGAAACCAAATATCAAATGCAAGTTAACTACGCATTTGGCGCAGGCGAAACCGATGACAGCCTCAAACGTAGACAAAGAAAAAGCTATCACCAATACACTGACGACCCTGTAACTTATGGAATCGTGGGTATTAGCGCTGGATTTGCGTACCCACAATTAGACGAAGCCCGCAATCTTAAAAATGGTTTTGCCCTGCTTTCACATTGGGCTTGTATTTCACAGAGAGTTTATCGACTCGTCTCGGCTATATGCAAGGTAACTATGAATCGACAGTGAGCAATGAAAAACATATT
>ASHK01000077.1 GCA_000695745.1 Vibrio madracius
ATGTGAGTGTGGCGCTGCGAGTCAAAGACAAAAGCTTAAAAAGGCTGGGTGGAGTGATGATTATAGAGCGCAAGTATTCTTTGGCTTATAAAATGAGCAAAGTATGCTCGCGCCCTGGCGGTAGAAGGTGGCACGGCAGCCATGGTCTATATTTTCAACGCGCTGAAAACTAACCGATTACTGAATAAAGGCGATACTATCGCAATCGGTGCTCCTGTATTTACTCCCTACTTGGAAATGCCAGAACTGGAAGACTATAGCCTGAATAAAGTAGAGATTATGTCGACAGAAGACACGTTATGGCAGATATCTGATGATGAGTTAAACAAACTTCGTGACCCTAATATCAAGGCATTCTTCTTGGTCAACCCTAGCAATCCTGCTTCCGTGAAATTAAGTGACAAGACCCTACAGAAAATTGCAGATATTGCCAACGAGCGCCCAGACCTCATTCTCTTAACTGATGATGTTTATGGGACATTCACTGACAATTTCACATCGTTAGCGATGCTGGCACCCAAAAATACTATTCTGGTGTATTCCTACTCGAAATACTTTGGGGCCACAGGTTGGCGATTAGGTGTTATTGCCATCAATGAACATAATATCTTCGATAACATGATTAAAGACCTTCCTGAATCCACGCGTCAGGCACTAACGAAGCGCTACAGTGGAATCAGTCTTGATCCAGCTAACATCAAGTTCATCGACCGACTCGTTGCAGACAGTCGTGCCGTAGCACTAAATCATACTGCTGGGCTGTCCACACCTCAGCAAATTCAGATGACGTTGTTTTCACTGCTTGCCCTTCTTGACGGCGGGAAAGAGTATCAAGACAACGCAAAGCGTATCGTGCGCGATCGCTATCATGCCCTGATGGCAAAATCACTGTCCACTCCAGTCATCACAGAAGATAACCACAATGGTGCCTTCTATTATGTCGAGATTAATATTCAAGACCTAGCGACTTGCGCCTACAGCCAAGACTTCTTTGCGTGGATGGCCAAGCAGTATGAGCCTCTTGATTTCTTGGTTCGTCTCGCAGAAGAGAACAGCATTGTTGTGATGCCAGGAGGCGGGTTCGATGCGCCGGATTGGTCATTGCGAATCTCTTTGGCAAACTTACCCCAGTCGGCCTATTCGACCATATCGTCGGCGATCAATCAGGTCTTAGAAAGTTATTATCAGCTTTATCTAAACGATCGTTAGGACGGTGTTCTCACTGAAACCTCGCTGCAAACTGTATCGAGGTTTTTTTTGTATTTTCTTGAATACTATCCAATACTTCTTTATTAGTTACAGTAAGTTATGAATGGTCTATGAAAAACCAAAAAATTCAATTTAGAATAGATGATTGGGTCTTCTACCCGTATGAAGACAAGTTTGTTCTTCATGGAGAAGACATCGTCATTGATAATCGGTTATCCAAACTCTTTCACTTCCTATGTGAAACCCAGATACCGTATTTTCAAGAGACGAGCTAATTAACGAAGTGTGGAATGGTTCCATACTGACTGATCAAGTCATCACTCAAGCCATTTTTGAGCTCAGGAAGATCCTCAAGCAGCATAGTGACCACCCATATGGATACATTGTCACCGTTCCCAAACGTGGCTACAAACTCGATGCCACCGTAGAGCGGGTTATCGAAGCCCCTACTCCAGTGATAGAGATGCCAAGTACGGCCCTCGATAGTGTTGAACATGATGAAGAGCGAGCAGAATCATCCCATTTAGAGATGGAGCTGCCGGAACCTGAATCGAGCATTGAAGTAGAAGCAAGTACACTTCCTGCTCCAGAATCCCTCCCCCCGAGAGACAAAACCAATACAACTCCTCAGCAAAAGCGTCGTTTCAAAAAGCGTTGGTTCGTAACGTCTGGTCTACTTGTTCTTGGTGTGGCGTTAAGCGCAAGCTATCTGCATGTAAAACAAAATACGCTGCCAACTCCTCTCCCCAAGCCAGTCAGCACGCCCAGTTATCTCTCTTACGAGCCACGCTATATTCATGTCATCTTGGAACCTGACGTCCTAAATGACCCCTTGAAAGTTGGCTTTACCAAAAAACTGCTGGAGCTCCTTAAAACCTATAAAGACTTTCGCATTATCTATAGTGGTCCTGCAGCAAAAGTGGCCGCCAATGAACTACGCTTCGCTGCGACACAAAAAGGGGACGACGATTTTTTAGAGATTGAGTACCTCAATCGTATCTCTGGGTTAAAGCATATCGACCGAAAATATCAAATTTCTGAAGCGATGCTTAAACCTTCAATGAAAAAGTCTCTCGATGACCTATTAGACTCATTCAGTATTGAGATAGACAAAGATGAGCTAGCCAGCCTAGTCGATGAGCTTCCAGACAATAGCTCTTCTACTGCATCAGCACTGACTTCGCTTGGCGCGGCTTATCACAATTACTCTCATGTCGAAGCGCTAGATCTCATTCATAAAGCCCAAAACCTCTCTCCGAATAACCCTTATGTGGTTGCGACATCGTATATTTTTGATGTATCTCATGTGTATTTGGATCCACCAGACAATATGCTCCAGCGATTGAAACAACTCAACGATGAAGCCGCCTCTAAGTTCGAGCAGTTCTCTCAAACTGGCCAAAATACACCACGTGTTTTGGAGGCGAGCGCGATGATGGCACTGACTAACGATAAGCCGTTGAAAGCAAAGTCTATCTTACAAGCCATCCCTCACGAGCGACGCACCGTCTTCTTCTACATCTTAAATGCCAAAGCCTCTGAGCTAACCGGAAATCGAGATGTTGCGGAGGAGTTTTATTATCACGCTGTCTTGGAAACATCGACCATCGAAGTGCTCAATCTGTCAGAAGTACTGTTTTTTAACAGCGATTTGTCTGATATTAAGAAAAAAGTCGAAACCAGTTTGGCTGAGAACGATTCCGTGTGAAGTAGGCCAGATAGCAAAGACGGAGATAACTGATTATCTCCGTCGCTTTAAAGAAAAAAGTCTTTTCGATGTTGGTCTCATTACCAACGATACGTGAGCATTGCCATATAACTTCTTCTACCTTTACCAAGATTCGCTTCAGCAGAGACGCCATAGCTTCTTGCTAAGTTCCAGTTAAAGCCAACGATTCCCGACCAATCATCCGTATTATATTGGTCAATGCTATAGGACAATCCTTGAATATCGAGTGCATCTGTCTCGCTCGTCGAGCCTCGGTTATTAAGGTAAGACACCCCCACATATGGACTGAGCAGTCCCCAGTTTTCGATATGAAATGAACGACCAATACGAGGGCTCGCGACGATCGTTTGACTTTGTGTGCGGCCATCGTCGGTTTGAGACCAAGTATAGCTTATCGGTAACACGCCAAAATAATCACCAAACCCTGCCACAAAGTTCATCGATAGCCCGTAGTTCCATCCTTCAAACTCTGGAGAGAATTCCAACGTAGGCAGGTGATTGAGAGCATTAGATAGTTTCTCTCCACAATAGTGATTGAATCGATTACAGGTTAATTTGGAGTTGGCTAACTTCTCTGAAACCGTACCCGGAAATACTGATCCCGGTATCGTCACAGAAAGGTCTGTACCACCATCAAACCGCCCAACATGAACGCCTACCTGCATAAATGGAAACAGCCAAGCTGCCGCTCTGATTTGTAGCGTCGCCGTATCGACCTGCGGTTTCCAAAATTGATGTCATCTAGGTTCACTACATCTCCAAGAGAGACGTCGCCAACTTTTACATTAAGATTATTAAAGCCTATGATTTGCTGTGTGTAAGTCGGAATCAACGACAATGAAAAGGGTAGCGGCAAATCAAAACCAAGATCAATGGCATTCTGTGCATAAAAAGGTAAAGCATGCTGCCATTTCTTATTTAGCTGTTGTTGGTTATCTCGTTTTTTTGTTGCAACGACATCACTGGTGGTCGTCGCATTTCTGGCTTCTCTACGTGCTTGCTTTAATTGTTCACGACTCATTACCTCGTTGGCTTGCGGGTTGGTATCCGCGAAAGCTGGTACTGAAAATATCGCAATCAATAACGATAACAAAAAGGTCTTATTCATTTTGAATACTCTTTAATTAATTTCGACCCTCACATGCTGAGTGCGATTTTCCATTTTCGTTGCGAGGTGATGAGAAAATACTTATTAGTTGAGAATGGTGTAGCCACGTTCTTTCATACAATTGCGCACCACCATCTCTTTTTCATTCTGGTAGTTTGCTTGCGCTTCATGATGGGCTGCTGAACTCCCCAAGACGCCGTTACTAAAC
>ASHK01000078.1 GCA_000695745.1 Vibrio madracius
AGTGACGCTGTCTGGTGAGACTTTACTATTTGAAAGCCTTCCCAGAATGAAGATAGGAAAGTATGATTCGGCATGAAAACGGTAGTTTGTGTATGATTTTTGTTTGGCGACTAAACCATATCACTTACTACCGTTTTTGTTTTTAGTTCCCGCTAATCCGCGATGAACCATAAAAAAGCCCGCTACGCGGGCCAAATGTCACAGATGCATTACACAAAAGTGGAGTTACTGCTTGAGCAGCGATTCACTCTAGTGCCGTTACCAGTAGCCTTGAAGTGCTAGCTGGTGACAATATGTACAATACTCCAAAAAAATACAAATGACTATTTATGCTTTTATTTTGTATAAAATTTCATGATAACGAGGTGGTAAATTGGATCCATTTCACGGTTTTCTAATTTAGTTCGACATTTTTTTGCATAAAAGAAGAGACTGCAAATGTCAGCGAGTGATATCGGACCATAGCGGTGAGCATTGTTCGACAAGATCTTTGAGGGCGATTTCAATGCCCGCAATGCGCTGACCACTACTAATGGTGACTAGGGTGTTTTGCTTTATCTCATTGTCAAAAATGATAGGCATGGAGGTTTTCAACAATAAGGGAGTGACAGTACCAATAGCAAAGCCGGTAAGCACTTCAACTTGTTCACTGGAGACGCAGGTCATTCGACGAGTATTCAATAAAGCACGTACTTTTTTCGGGTCCACCTGTTTGTTGCCCTGACAGCAGGCAAGAACAAGTTGGTTATCCATATCTCGCAGTAACAAGGTTTTGACCATCTTGTGAGTTTCGATATCACGTAATTTGGCAGCATCCTCAATGGATACTGCCTCACGGGATTGCATCAAGACTCTATAGGGAATATCACGTTCATCCAGATAGGCAGTTATGCGTGTATCAATCATCCTTTACTCTTGGTCGAGTGGGTAAGGTGGCAGTTCTAGGCTCAAACGACAGTCTGGTTGAGAAGCTAAACGGAACTGAGAATCTTCATCGAGATTGTTGGCAATTAC
>ASHK01000079.1 GCA_000695745.1 Vibrio madracius
TTTTCCAGAATGACTTCCAACGTACCAAGAAACATCATCACAGACACAACGCCTATAAAATCGCCCTGACGTATGATTTGCCAGTTAATGACGGGGGGCTTTATTGAACGCTGAATCAATACCCATGCCACGATCGACGGTAACACGTTAACGTAAAAAATCGCGTGCCAGGAAAAGTGCTCTGTGAGCCACCCACCTATCGCCGGACCTATTGCCGGAGCAAAGGTGGCGATAATACTGAATAACGACATCCCCATTGGGCGCTTTTCTAACGGCAAGATTTCTATGATCAAACGGAAAGATAGCGGGATCAATGCGCCCCCACAAAAGCCCTGCAAAGCGCGAAAGACGATCATCGAATCTAGATTCCACGCCATAGAACAAAGTAAAGACGCGCTGACCAAAACCCCCAATACACCACAAGGCATAACGGCCTGTTCCCAGCGCTTTAGATAACCAGCCACAAAGTGGGATCGCAACAATCTCAGCGGTAAAATACGATGTCATCAACCAAGAAGCGTCATCTAGGGACGCAGACAGCGCGCCCTGAATGACTTTCATCGAGGCGTTAGTGATCTGGATATCCAGAATGGCCATAAAGCCACCGATGAGGCCACCAATGATGGCCCACCACTCCTTCCTTGAAACGACGACTTCGCTTTCCGGCGTTGAAAGAGCGATCGTACTCAAAGTAGTACCTCCTGTAGACGCTCCGCCAAATCAGCAATATGAGGCATGTTCATCATGGAAATGTGATCGCCCTTTGCGGGCAAAACAATCAGAGGCTGCTCGCTATACATCTGCCAGCCTAATCCTGATTCTTGTAGTCGCGTACGACCTGCTAAAATCTCCTCCGCTTCCGCAACGAAAACCGGACCAGAATATCGCTGTCCCAGATACGCATCCGTCGCATTCATGTGAGCCTGAAGAATGGCCAGAAAATTTTGAAATTCCTTAACACCGATGTTGTCCGGCACTAAATTCGCTTTGCGAAAACCTGTCAGGAACACTTGGGCCCTTTGTGTTTGGGACATCTTCGCTAACTGTGACCCGGTTGTATCAAAGGTCGTTCCGGTAAAAAGCTCTACCTTGTGAGCAAAGTAAGCAAGACGTTCATGCTCAGTCATAAACGCGCTATTATCCACGTTCACCTGAGGGGCTGGTTGATCAAAAACTAAAACCTTCGGTTGGTTTCCAGTCAAAGCTTGAACCTGACACGCCATCTCAAACGCGATGGTGCCTCCCAGTGACCAGCCACCAATAATCAGCTCAGAATGTTGTATTAGTGTCCCTAACTGATTCACATAGTGCTCAGCTAACGTCTTCACTTGGCGGTTATAGTCAGCCAAGTGCTGAAAATCTGCCACCTGAACACCGTATACCGGATATTCTTTGTTAAGCCTGCTCACCAACTCGTCGTAGCAAAGCACATTGCCACCAGCAGGGTGAATTAACAGCAACGTCGGTTTTTTCAGTGGATTACCCCGATTAAGCATCACAATCGAAGGACCGTGTTCTTGACTGTCGCACACCTGTTCAATCAGCCTGCCAAGACGGGCGACACTGCTGTTTTTCAGTATCTGTCCAAGGGTAAACGTAGTGGAAAAAGCTTTGTTCACTTCAATGAGCAGTTTCAACGCACTGATGGAGTTTCCCCCAAGGCTAAAGAACTCGTCATCAACACCGAGTCGTTCTGTATTCAATACCTGTCGAAACAGAATCAGCAAACGAGATTGCGTTTCGTTTTGCGGATGAGCAGACACGGATGTCTGGTCATTTTGTGTCGCCGGAGGTAGCACTCGATAATCGATTTTTCCGCTAGCGGTAATGGGCATAGAATCAAGCCAAACCCACTCTTCTGGTTGCATGTAAGCGGGCAATTGCTCCCTCAATTCGGCCTTTATCTCTTGCTGGACGCCAGTTTGATCAACAACGATGTACGCCACCAGAATATTGCTGCTCCCGCTTTGTTGCTGAACCACTGCCGCGCGATCAACATGAGTAATCTGAGCCAAGGTCTGTTCAATCTCTGCTAGTTCAACGCGATAACCGCGCACCTTGACTTGACGGTCCAAGCGACCAAGATATTCAATATTGCCATCAGCTAACAAACGGCCTTTGTCACCTGTGCGGTATAAACGCTCTCCTGGCAAGTATGGATGGCGGCACAAATTGGCGCTGCGTTATCTCATCAAGACCCACGTAGCCAGACGCCAACTGTGCTCCGCCAATACAGATTTCACCGGATACACCAGTAGGAAGTAGCTGTTGGTGAGCACCGAGAATCAGCACATGACTTCCAGCGAGAGCTTGGCCGATAGGTGCAACCTGATACCCTAAATCTACCTCTCCTTTAGGAATGGTCAGAGTCGTCACGCCGACCGTGCATTCGCTTGGACCATAGTGATTGACGATTTCACAGTTTGGTTTGAGCGCTTTAATTTTTTCAATCAGCGCAACGGGCAAGCGCTCACCGCCAAGCACCAGTTTGTACTCTGGAAGCAGGTACTTAGCATTAGGGGTATTCAACAACGCAGACAAATGTGTTGGCGTGATTTTCATACAATCAACTGGCTTGTCTTTCAAATAACTGGCGAGTGTTTCGGGACTTTCCAGCAAGGCTCTGGTGACTATCTCCAGTTCACCTTTACCGACCAGCGCCGGAAATAGCATGGTATGAGCCAGATCGGTGGAGAAGGAAGACATGACACCATAACGCGCGGTGTG